>JASHWA010000150.1 GCA_030044325.1 Bryobacteraceae bacterium | reverse complement strand
GGCGAACTGATCCTGAAACGCGGCGAGCGGGGCTGTGTTTTTCTCGATGGGAACGACTGTACGGTGTATGAAGCGCGGCCGGGGAACTGCGAGAGATTTCCTCACCTGCTCAAAGGCTCGGGATCGATCCCGAGCCGGATGTGGCAGTTCGTAGACCGGGCGACTTACTGCCCGATCGTGTACAACTGGATGGAGGCGGCGAAGGCGCTGACGGGGTTTCGCCGCTGACGAAGCTTACTGTTTGGGAGGGGTGGGCGTCTGGCCGTTGGGAGGCGGGGGAAATCCACCACCGAAGCCGCCACCGAAGCCGAAACCGGGACCGCCGCGGCCCATCAGCATTTCGAGATTGGGGCCGACCTTGGTTTTCTGGTCGGCTGACAGCGTGGCGTAAATTTTGGCCATCGCCTTGGCGTGAAGCACATCCTGCTGCTGGCGAAGCGCGCTGATCTGTTGAGTGACGCTCTCAATGGTCCCTTCATCGCCGTTCTTTACCGCGGTGATCATCTGGGTGTGGAGGGTGTGCATCTGCTGATTGAGACCCTTGGCCATCGTTCGGTTTTCGAGGAGAGCAGTGTGGACGGTGTTCTGCTGGGCCGCGGTCAGGTTGAGATGCTTGGTCAACCGGCTTTCGAACATTTCGTCGGGATTGCCGCGCGAACGCATGTGCCCGCGGCCTCCGGGACCGGGCGCATCCGCCGGGGTCTGAGCCGAAATCAGTCCGGCGGCGAGAAGAGAGAGGGCAAAGGCGTAACTCTTCATATAGTTAGCTCCTTACCCTCTCCCTGACGGCCGGCGCCTGTTATGGGATTACAAGCGCGGCGAAAGTTTTCGCGCGTTTACGAGGACCTGCGAGCCGATTGGCGGTTGCCCTGATGGTTCCAGCGATGGGCAGCCATCTGGTCGAACTGGGTTTTCTGGGCCGGAGTCAGGATCTGGTAGAACTCGGCGACAGCCTTGGTGTGGATTTCGCGAGCCTGGGTGTTCAACTGGGAGTTCTGTTGCAGGATCTGATCGATACGGCCCTCATTGTCGGTCTTCACAGCGGCTCGAAGCGCAGTGCGCTCCTCACGCAGTTTGGGTCCGAGGGCGCGTTCCTCGGTGCGCGCCTTCCCGAAGATGCTTTTGGCTTTGTTTTGCTGATCCGGGGTGAGGTTCAGCCTGGCGGTCATACGCTTCAGCATGCGCTGTTCCATCGATTGGTGCATTTGCGCATGTTGGTTGGCCGGCTTCTGAGCCTGGGGAGGGGGTGCGTTCTGAGCGGCGAGTATTCCCGCGATTGCTAGAGGTAAAAGGGAAGCAGTGAGTTTCATTGTTGTTTTTGTTAGCTCCTTCATTTGTTAAGACGACGCGCGCGGAAGGCATGATACTGGTGTGAGATAGCCTTGGGAGGCTAAGCGAGGGGATGAAATGAGGGAGGGAATTGGCGCCAATTAACGCGATTTAACGCGAATTTTCGGGTTCGCGTTTATTCGTGTTTGTTCGCGGCGGATTCCAGCCAATCTAACGTTTGTTCGATGTCGGTTTCGATGGTGCGCGGGTTGATGGTGCACAGGCGCAGGACGGTGCGGCCGTTGAGGACTGTAGAGGTCGCAAGCGCGTAGCCGTCGGCCAGCATGGCGTTGTGGATCCGCTCGTAGAAACGGTCATCGGCGCCGCGGCGGGCGAAGCAGACGATGGCCATATGGGCGGGCGAGACGATTTCCCAGGCGGGCATCTGGCGCAATTTGCGTTCGGCGAACTCGGCCAGGGCGAAGCCACGCTCGATGGCCGCGCGGAACGCGCCTAGACCGAAGTAGTGGATCGACATCCACACTTTCAGTGCGCGAAATCCGCGGGTGAGCTGGATTCCGTAATCGCAGGGATTGACTTCGGCGGCGTTGCGATGAACGTCGGCGAGGTATTCGGGCATGATGCGATAGGCGGATTTGAGATACGCGGCGTCGCGCAGGAGGACGCAGCCGCACTCGATCGGCTGGAACAGCCATTTGTGCGGATCGAAGGAGAGCGAATCGGCGAGATCGAGACCGTCGAGGAGGAGCTTGCCGCGGTCGCAGATGACGGCGGCGGCGCCGTATGCTCCGTCGACGTGCATCCACAGATTCTCGGCGCGGCAGAACCCGGCGATTTCGCGCAAAGGGTCGATTGCGCCGGTGTTGATGGTGCCGGCATTGGCAATGACGGCGAAGGGTTTTTTGCCGGCGGCGCGGTCTTGCTTGACGTGATGCGCGAGCGCCTGGATGGGCAGGCGGAATTGTTCATCGGAGGGGATTCGGCGGATCTGATCGGGAAGAAATCCGATGACGCGCAGGGCGCGATCGATGGAGGAGTGGGTCTGATCGGAATAATAGATGACTGCGCCGGAGGTGCGGTCGTCGAGATGGGCGTGGCGCGCGGCGGCGAGCGCGGTGAGGTTCGCCATGGAGCCGCCGCTCACGAACAGTCCGCCGGCGGAGCGGGGAAATCCGCACCAATGGCGAAACCAGTCGATGACGGCAAGCTCGAGCGCGGCGGCGGCGGAACCGCCGAGCCAGGACCCGTTGAAGACGTTGAAGCCCGAGGCGAGCGCGTCGGCGAGCACGCTCACGTAGTTCGACGGGATGGGCACAAAGGCGAAGAATCGCGGGTGCGCGACGTTGAGGATGCTGGGAAAAACCTCGCGCTGGAGACGGTCGAGGATTTCCGGCGCGGGGGTGGGCGTTTCGGGCGGCGGCGTTTGGAACAAGGGACGAAGCACGGCGGGATCGCCTTTGCGGCCGACGGGTTTTTGCGGGAGTTGGGAAAAATGATCGGCGATGAGATCGACGACGCGATAGCCGAGCTCGCGCATTTCGGCTGGGGTTAGTTCGAGTTTGGGGTTCATCGAGGGTTTTTAGAGTATTTTCGCAGGTCGGATGGCGCCGAGCGATCAGGGTCCGACACGTGCGCACGGGCACTGCGGACGGGCGGAAGAAGGGGACAGTCCGCTGCGTGTCGATGACGTTTGAGGCGCTATGCTGGCCAGGGGACAGTCCCCTTCTTACGCAGGTTCGCCGGTTTATGAACGTGAGTTAAATTCGCGTTCATTCACGGCCAATTTATTCTTGAAAACCGTGGCTTCCGAGGAGCGGGACGAAGCGGCAGGCTGAGGCGAGGCGCGCGGTGATTTTTCCGTTGTGTTTGCGGACGACGCGCAGGTCCTGATCCTCGCGGGGGCCGATGGGGATCACCAGGATTCCGGGATCGCGGAGCTGATCGAGGAGCGGCTGCGGCATGCAGGGCGAAGCGGCGGCGACAGAGATCGCATCGAAGGGCGCGTCTTCGGGCCAGCCGAGCGATCCGTCGCCGCAGACCACGGTGATGTTGTGATCGAGGCCGGTGCGCATCAGGTTCGATCGGGCGAGAACGACCAGCTCGGGGATTCGCTCGATCGAGATCACGCGGCGGGCGAGCGCGCCCAATACGGCGGCGTGATAGCCGGAGCCGGCGCCGACATCGAGGACTTTTTCTTCGCCGCGGAGCTCGAGCAACTGGGCCATGAGCGCGGTCATGTAGGGCTGGGTGATGGTTTGGCCGAATCCGATGGGCAAGGGAGCGTCGTGGTAGGCCTGGTCGCGTAGATCGGAGGGGACGAACTCTTCGCGCGGGATGCGGAGCATGGCGCCGAGCACGCGCTGATCGCGAATGTCTCTCGCGCGCAACTGTTTTTCGACCATTTCGGCCGCGGTGGTCACTTGAAGCGTTTCCTGTACTGGAAATCGATGCCGAACAATCCGTCGGCGTCGCGGACGGCGACGGCGGACCAGCGCTTGCTGAAATCCCACTCGATTTGCACGATCTGTTCCTGGGTGCGCTGGAGATTGGTGATGTAGGTGAGGGTGACCTGGCGCGAAACGTCCTGCTCGACGATGAGGCGCGCTTGCGGAAGCGAAGACACCTGGACACCGCTGGCGGTGGGGTCGATGCGCACGCGGCTGGCGCCGAAGAAGCGCTGGAGGCGGCTCGAAAGCTGAGCGGAGATGGCCTGGCCGATCAAGCCTCCACCGGCTTCGCTGAGGCTGGTGGAGCTGGCGGAGGCGGCCTCGGGCGCGAGCCCGTTATCTCCGGGAGCGCGATTCACGGCCAGCAGCGCGATAATCTCGCGCGGCTGAAGCGGAGGGTCGGAGCTGTAGTTGACGCTCATTTTCTGCATGGTCCCGGCGATGGCGATGTTCACGGTGACGGCGCGCGCGCGGGTTTCGAGATTCATGTCGAAGGTGGGATCGATGCGCACGGGATTGAGAAAACGAATATCGCCGCGATTGACGGTATAGCGGTTGCCGAAGATTTCGATTTCGCCTTCGTTGACCGAAGCGGTTCCGAGCAGAGCGGGGCGCAGCGGAGTTCCTCGGAGGCGGAGATCGACGGACGCCTGGAGGTTGCGGGCGAGCGAGGTCTGGAGCTGGAAATTGGGCTCGCTTTGAATGCGCACGTCGAACTGCATTCCGCGCAGGTAGCCGCTGGGCTCGGCCGCGGCGGGAGAGGGACGGGCGGCCTGCGCGAGCACCTGCGCGAAATCGGCCTGGGGGGTGAAGGAGGCGCGCGAGAGGGTGATCTGGCCGGAGACGGTGCTTGCGTCGGAGGTGCCGTTGAGCGCGAGATTCGAATTGAAGGTCACGCTGACATCTTCGGGATAGCGGACGCGGACTTTTTGCGCCTGCGCTTGCAGGCGATAGACGAGCGGCGTGCCGAAGCCGAGGAAACCGGAAAAATTGAGCGTACCGCCGCCGGTTTGGGCGGTGAGTTTCTCGATGGTGGCGCGGTTGCGGTCGAAAGCCACGGAGCCGTTGACGTTATCGACGCCGTTGGGCAGATCGCCAAGATACAGGGACGCGTTCTTCAACTCCATGCGGCCGTTGAGCAGGGGATCTTTGATGGATCCGCGAATGGAAGCCTCCACGGTGGCGCTGCCGCGCGCGACCAGGTCGGGGTTGAAGAGCTGGAGGATGATGAGGTTCATCGCTCCGCGGACGTTGAGCGTGGAGGTGTTTTTGGCGTCGAAGGCGACGGCGCCGGTCGCCTGAAGGTCAGTGTCGCGGGCTTTGAATTCGGCGGACTGGACGCGGGCTTCTGTCGCGGAAATCGCGATTTCGACGGGCTTGCTGTTTTCGACCACGAGTTCCGGGGCCTGGACGCCGAGGCGCAGGGTTTGCGTCGGCTGCGGGCTGATGTGAATGGCGGGGATGGTGAGCTGGGCGCGGAAATCGAGCGGTTTTTTGAGCGCGATCGAGACGGTGGCGTTGGCGCCGTCGACGAAGCCATCGAAGGGGGGAACAGATCCTTCGAGCGGGCCGCCGGCGAGGATCACGGTGGAAAGGCTGGCGACGCTCGCGCGGGAGACGTGCAGGGTGGCCGAACCGGGATCGTCGCCCGCCAGACGCCAGGAGCCTTGCGCATCGAACTTGATATCGCGAACCTGCGCGCCGGCGCGGATGGCGAGATCGGAGCCGCGGGTTTCCGCGGTTGCGGAGATTTCGCCGAGCGGCTGGCGATCCCAGGCGACCGAATGCGCGTTGGCGCGGCCGTTGATGGAGGTCAGACTCAGCGCGTTTTTCGAGAGGCGCACGCTCCCGGAAGCTTCGCCATCGACTTTGGCCGAAAGGCTGGGCTGAAGTTTGTGCAGCGTCCGGATGGAAGCGAGATCGACGCCGGGCGTGGCGGCCTCGAAGCGAATGTCGCCATTCGACCAATCGCCCGGCGTGTGCACGAACGCGCCGGCGAAGGTGGCTTGCGCGCCGCCCTGATGCGCTTCGCCGGAGCTCACGTCGATTTCGGCGGGCGAATAGCGCACGGCGGCGTGAACGCGGTCGAGATGTTCGCCGAACGCGGAAAGGCTCACGATGTCGCCGGAGATTTCGGCTTGCGGCGCGGAAACCGATCCTGAGATTCGAACCGAGGCCGCAGCCGATCCGGAAATTTCGAGCGAAGAACCGGTTTCCTTGACGAGCTCCTGAATCTGGGCGCTGCGCACGGTGAGTTGCGCGGCGATGGCGTTGCCGTCCGAATCGAGGGAGCCTTCGACGACGGTTGTAGCGCGCGCGAGGGTCGCGTTCTGAAAATGAAAGCTGGCGCGCGTGGCGCGGATTTCGCCCGAAAACCGGTCGAAGGCGTGATTTTCAAAGGCCGCGCTCGAGATCTGAAGGTTTCCCGACGCGGTGGGATTGTCGAGCGGTCCGTCCACGGTTCCGCGGAAGGAAAAGGCGCCGCCTGCGAGCTTCAGCGGAAGCTGTTTGGGCGCGTTTTCAGAAACGAGGGCGAGCACGGGGAGAAAATCGTCGAGGTTTTTCGATTCGACGCGGAGTTGCACGGAGCGGCCGGGCGTGCCGGAGGCTTCGATCTGCGTGTTCGCTGTGGCGATTCGCGCGTTGGCGAGGGTGAGCGCACCGGAATCGTAATTTGCGTTGATCTGGCCTTGAAGCGGAGCGGAATCGGGCGCGGGGGCGATGGTGAGCGAGGCGTAGGCTTTCGCGGAAGGCTGGCCGATGGAGGCGTCTAAGGTGAAGGCGCCGGCGACGGTTCCGTTCCACGGGATCGATTTTCCCGAGGCTACGCGGACGGCGTTGCGCAGATCGATGCCGGCGACGTTGCCGTCGAAATGAAACTGGCGCCAATTGCTGAGCTGCGCATCGCCGCTGACGTTGGCGCCGGGCGCGGTGAGGGAGATATCGCTGAGGTCGAGCGAATTCCGCCGCATGTGCATATCGGCGCGCAGATTCGCGTTGGAGATCTCGAATCGATCGCGCGTATAGCCGAGGCTGCGCGCGTCCAGCCGGCCGGTCATCTCGAATTCGAAGGGTGCGAAGGCGATGGCCATTTCTCCCGCGAACGCAGCGGAACCCGACAGCGCGGCGGCCGGTGCGAAGATCTGCGCGCCTTCCTTCACGTCGATGGCAGCTCGGACGGTCAAATTGCCGCGCGGGGCGCGCGGCTGGGCGAGGTCCCCACGCAAGTCGACGGTCGAATTTTTTCCGGCAAGATGCAGGCGCGTGATTTCGATGCGCGATTTTTCGATCACGAATTGGGCGGAAGCATCCATTTCAAAGGGCGCGAGGGAGCGGGCGGCGAGGCGCGTGCGGGTGGAGAATTCGCCGCGGTAACTTTTTTCCGCTGCGGGGCCGCGGCGATCGTAGGTCATGACCATGCGCAGGCGTTCGCCGCGCAGATTCAGCGGAACGGCGCGGCCGTCGTATTCGAGAGTCCCGTTGTCGATTTCGTAGCGGCGGACGGCGAGATTGAGCAGATCTTCGGTCCAGGGAGATGGATCGCGCGGGGAGGGAAGGTTGTTGGAGCCGTCCGGAAGAAAAACGATGCGGACGGCGGGACGATCGATGCGCAGGAACGCGAGATCGATTTTGCGCTCCATCATGGAGATGACGCGCAGGCCCAGGGTGACCGAATCGGCGCGGAACAGGGGAGCTTCGCCGGAGGGTTCGGCTCCGTGGATCGCGAGGGGGGCGACGGTGGCGGTGAGATGTTCCCAATCGAAGCGGAAAGCGCCCAGTTCGACGCGCGCGCCGGAGGATTTTTGAATTTCGGCGATGAGGCGCGCGCGCAGTTTTTGCTCGAACCAACCGCTGCGAAGCACGAAAATCGAGGCGAGGGAGGCGGCGGCGAGAACGATAGCGGAGGCGAGCGAGATGCGCAGGACGATGCGGGAAAATCGCGACCTTTTGACGCCCGGCTTTTTCATCACTTTCTTCTCAGGGACGTTTTTCATTGAAACACCTCGTCGCGATAGCGGATGCGGGTTTCCTGGCGCTGCGCGCCGAGCCAGCGGTCGAGAGCTTCGGAGGTGCGCTGTTCGGTCAGGAGTTTTTCGAGCTGTTCGCGGCTGGATTCAAACGTGGGGATTTGGGTTTCGCCTTTCTGTTTCCACTCCTGGGCGAGCGTGCCGTAGTAATCGCGCAGATCATGGTCGGAGAGCTGCACTTCGGGGCGGAAGCGAAGCTCGGTATAGCGCATGGCGCGAAGGCCGGCGAGCAGATGACCGATGACGCCGTCTTCGGTGATCTGATAGCGGGCGAGCGCGGCATCCCAGCCGTCGCCGTATTGGGCTTGGATCGGCCCGATCATTTTGACGGCATCCTCCCGCGAGGGCAGCGGGACGCGGCTGAACGCGGCCTCCTGCAAGATGAGAAGCTGATCGACCAGGCGATCGGCGGCTTTGCGTTTTTCGACCGGCGTAATGCTGATGGGTTTGTGATCGAGAAAGGCGGAGACGCGCAGATCGCTGATCACGTCGCTTTCGGTGATCACCTGGCGGCCGACGGTGACGGCGATGCGGTCGAGAACGGCGGCGTGAGCGGATGCGGCGAGGATGGCGAGCGCAAGGAATCGCATCAGAAGGTCTGCCCCAGGGAAAAGTGAAACTGAAAGATATTGATGCGCTGATTGGTAAGGATTCCGGTGCCTGCGAGCAATTGATCGTAGGTGCCCTGGAAGCCGTAGAATCGCGGCGAATCGGGGCTGAAGGCGAAATCGAGGCGGATGGGGCCGATGGGAGTCTTGTAGCGGATTCCGAATCCGAAGGCCTGCACCATGTAATCGAAATCCTGGAGATTTTCCTGGCGGAAGCGGAAGCTGATGTCCTGCACTTCGGAATAGACGTTGCCCACGTCCCAGAACAGGACGCCGCCGACGTTATCGCCGAACAGCGGAAAGCGCAGTTCGGTGGAATGCATGAGCAGGGCGTCGCCGCCGAGCGGGAATCCGGTTTCGAGGTCGCGCGGGCCGGCCTGGTTGTCGGGGAAGGCGCGGTTGGTGTCGGCGCCGCCGGCGAAGAAACGCTCGGCGAGCGGAATTTGGGGCTCACCGGAAAGCCGCTCGATCCATCCGAACTGGAGCGTGCGCGCGAGCACGACGTCTTTGCCGATGGGATGGTAGGTGGAGTTGCGCGCGAGCAGGCGGGCGAACTCGGTTTGGGAGCCCAACTGGCGAAGGGCGATGCCGACGTCGATGGTGTTGTAGATTCCGCGATGGGAGTTGATGGGGTCGTCGCGGCGGTCCTGAATGAAAGTCATCGAAAACATGCCGGTTCGATCGGGCTGGGAGAGCTGCGGGATCAGCTCGGGCGAAATGACCACGTCGCTCAGCGTCACGCGGCGGAAGGTGAGCCGGTACTGGATGCTGTTGGCGCGCGTGAGCCTTTGAGCGAGCTGGGCCGAAGTTTCCCAGCGGCGTTCGGTGAAGGTGCGGATATCGTGGGAGTTGTCGAACAGGCCGGAGATGGTGGCGGTGAGATTTTCGGCTCCCAGCCATTGCGGCGCGGTGTAGGTCAACAGCGCGCGCTGCTCGATGGTGGAAAAGCGGGTTTGCAGGCTGAGGGTGCGGCCTTCGCCGAACAGATTCAGGCGGCTGATGCCGAGCGAAATGCGGGGAACGAAGCCGGTGGTTCCGGCGGGCTCATCAAAGGTGGTGACGCCGGCTCCGATGCGGCCGAGCTGCGCGCCGATGCCGCCGGTGAACGAATAACGATTGGCTTCATCGACGTCGAACAGGACGTACTTGTCATCTTCGTTGCCGTCGGGATTTTGAATGGCGGTCTGGACGCTTGAAAAAATTCCGAGATTATAGAGTTTCTGCTGGCTTTGAGCGATGGCGTTTTGCGAAATCGGATCGCCGGGCTGAAGCGAGATGCGGTCGTCGACCAGCGACGCTTTGGTGGTGTTGAGCCCGCGCACGATCACGCTACGCACGTAGATGCGTTTACCGGGCGTGATGGTGTAGGCAAGGTCGACGCGATGCTCGGATGCGGGCGACTGCGTCCAGTCGAAGTTCGCGTCGGGGTAGCCGTTGTTGAAGTAGTAAGTCAGGATGGCGTCGCGGTCGGCGGCGATGCTCGCTTCGCTGAAGGGCTGGCCTTCCGTCGATTCGAGGACCAGGCGCAGATACGGCAGGTCCGATTCGGGCGCGCCCTGGATGGTGAGCTTATTGACCAGCCACTGCGGGCCTTCGTTGACTTTGAGGGTAACCAGGAGATGGCCGTGGATCCCCTTGTACTCGTCCTCGATGTTGTAGGAGACGTCGGCGTCGCGGAAGCCGTTGGATTGATACAAATCGCGGATGGAGGCGATGTCGCGATCGAGAATTTGTTGCGAATAGCGGCCGTAGCGCGAGCGCAGCCAGCGCGCGGGGGTCATTTCCAGGCGCTCGCGCAGGGTTTCGGCATCGAAATAGCGGTTTCCGGTGATATCGAGCCGGCTGAGGATGTGACGGTCGTTCAGCTCGATGTTGTACTCGATCAGCTCGCGCCCGTTCTGCAGGGGGGTCTGGTTGAAATCGACCACGGCGTCGAAGTAGCCCTGGGACTGAAAATATTCGAGCAGATTGCGGCGGCCCTCGACGAGCAGACTGCGATCGACGGCGCGCTCCTCGAAAACGGGGACGAGCTGGCGCAGTTTTCCACGCGAAACCTTGGCGCCGGTGGTGCGGACTTGCAGGATGGGGCCGCTGTCGATCAAGAGCGACGGCAAGACGGTGTTGGAATCCGCGTCGTAGGCGATGTCCTGGAGGCCGACGGTGGCTTCCAGGTGGTCGCCGCGCTGTAAATGGGTGAGCACGCGATCGACGCCGGAGGAGACCAGCGATTCGGTTTCCTGGCGCCATCCGGGGAGATGGATGAAGGAGAAGCCGTTGCGCCAGTGGGTCTCATCGATGATCTGTTGCGGGGGCTGAGTGAAATCGCCGCCAAGATGGACGCCGTCGAAGCGCGCGCGGTCGCCGGAAGCGATTTTAAAATGCACGATCACTTCCTCGGTAGCGGGTAAACGATCGACGTGATAGCTCACCTTGGCCTGATAGAGGCCGTTGGCGCGCAGGCGCTCCTCGATATTTTGCGCGGCCTTGGGGAGATCGCTTTCCAAGAATTCCGTGCCCAGTTCGAGCTTGGAAGCGGTGAGCAGTTGACCTTTGGTGGGCGGTTCGGCGACGCCGTCGAAGGTGACGCCGCTCACGAACCAGGTGGGGCTGGTGCGGATGGTGAGGATCACGCGCCCGCTGTCGTGCTGGTCGATGGAGCCGTCGATGGAGATATCGGAGTAGCGCCCGGTGGCGTAGAGGCGCGCGATCGCTTCGCGGAGATCGGTGGCGCGCAGAAGCGAGCCTTCCTGGAAGGGCAGAATGCGCGCGAGATCGGCCGGCGCGAGGGGCTGCGCGGGGGGATCGAAGTCGATCCGTTCGATAGAGCGGCCTTCGATGGCGGCGGGGTCCTGCGCTTGAGTGCACACGGCAGCGGCGAACAGCAATAAAAACGGCACCGGCGAACGCACGAAAAACAATGATAGCTTAGGAGTTTGTTTAAGGGGACGGACGGTGTCCACGGCAGAACGGCTGACTGTGGTCGGGCGATTTTTTTCCGGCGGCGCTGAAGCGCCGCACGGGCTGAAGTCCGCCGTCCTGGGGGGCTGTAGTCCGGCTGGGGCTGTTATTTTGGTTAAAGATGCAGGAGCGTTATTCACGCCAGATCCGTTTCGCACCGGTGGGCGAGCGCGGGCAGGAGCGCATCGGGCGCGCTGCGGCGGCGATCGTGGGGTGCGGCGCGCTCGGAAGCGTGCAGGCTGAAATTCTTGCGCGCGCGGGCGTGGGGCGCTTGCGATTGATCGATCGCGATTTTGTCGAGCTTAGCAATCTTCAACGGCAGTTCCTGTTCGAGGAGTCCGACGCAGGCGAAGGTTTGCCGAAGGCGATCGCCGCGGCACGCCGGCTCGCGCGCATCAATCCGGAGATCGCGATCGAGCCGGTGGTGGCCGATCTTACGGGCGCCAACGCGGTGGAACTTCTGGACGGCATGGATGTGGTTCTGGACGGAACGGACAATTTCGAAACACGTTACCTTCTGAATGACGTGGCGTTCAGCGGCAACGTTGCCATGCGGGCATGGATTTATGGCGCGGCGGTGGGAAGTTATGGGCTGAAATTCGCGATCATTCCGGGCCGGACTGCGTGTTTTCGCTGCATTTATCCGGACCCGCCGGCGGGCGCGCAGCCGACGTGCGAAACGGCGGGCGTGCTCGCGCCGGTGACGGCCGCAATCGCGGCTTTGCAATCGGCCGATGCGTTGAAGATCATGGCGAGCGGAGTCGAATCAGTGACGGCGCGGCTCACGACGGTGGATGTGTGGTCGGGCGAGATCCGGCAGGTGGATGCGCCGGCGCGCGATCCGGATTGCCCGTGCTGCGCAAGGCACGAATTTTCTTATCTTGACGGCGCGCGGCGCGTTCCCATCAGTTTGTGCGGGCGCAACGCAGTGCAGATTCACGAGCGGGAGCGGCCCGTGGATCTGCGCGATCTGGCGGCACGGCTGAAGCAACTCGCGCCGGTGCGCGCGAACGAGTTCGCGCTACGCGTGGAGATCGACGCTTATGAGCTGACGATTTTTCCCGACGGGCGCGCGATCATCAAGGGCACCAGCGATACCGGCGTCGCGCGCAGCCTGTACGCTCGATATGTCGGAGCGTAGGCCGCTGGTATCCATTGTCACGCCGTCGTTCAATGCGGCGCGATTCATCGAGAAGACGATTGAGAGCGTGCTGGCGCAGGATTATCCGCGCATCGAATACGTGGTGATGGACGGCGGCTCGACGGATGGGACCGTTGAGATTCTCAAGCGCTACGCGGACCGGTTGAAATTCGTGAGCGAGGCGGATAAAGGCGCCGCGGATGCGATCAATCGCGGGTTCGCGCTCACGCACGGCGAGATTTTCACGTATGTGAACGCGGACGACATTTTGCTGCCTGGCGCGGTGTCGGCCGCGGTTGCATCGTTACAAGGCGACGTGGTTTATGGAGACGCCTGGTGGATCGACGAAACGGGCGAGCGGATCGCGCGCTATCCAGTGCGCGATTTCGACGCGGCGCTGCTTGCGCGCGAGTGCTTCATATGCCAGCCGGCGAGTTTTTTGCGGCGGGAAGCGTTTGAGCGGGCAGGGGGGATGGATGCGTCGCTTCAGCTCACGTTCGATTACGAATTTTGGATGCGCCTGGGGAAAACGTGCCGATTCCGGCGCATCGGAGCCGAGCTTGCCGAATCGCGCATGCATCGCGACAACAAATCGCTGGGCCAGCGCGGCGCGGTGTTTCGCGAAACGTTCCGGATTCTGGAAGAGCATTACGGATACGTGCCGTTTCAGTGGATCTACGCGTACCTGTGCTGGCGGGGCGACCGGCGCGATCAGTTTTTCGAGCCGTTCCGGCCGTCGATGCGGCACTACGCGGAAAGCCTGCCGGTGGGGTTGTGGATGAATCGGGGATCGGCTATTCGGTATTTGGTCGAGTGGGCGCGGGTGATGAGCTGGAGCGGGTTGGTGCGGCGCGTGGCGCGGAAAGATTCCGTATAGGAAACCGCAGCCTTACGGCTGGCGGCTGATCTGAAAGCGTCGTGCGCTGCATCCGCGATTCCGGGAGGTGCGACTTGCGAGTTTCCGTGCAATCGAGAAAAAACCCGCGCCATTGCTGACGCGGCTCGCGCGCTGCCGTTGGTATCGCGTTAAGCAAGGGGGGCCGGCTAGACTTTATAATTAAGTCTCTGGACTCAAAATATGGATGAAAAAGAACGCAGCCGGGCGCTGGGTGCGACGCTCGGACAGATTGAAAAGCAGTTCGGCAAGGGCTCGATTATCCGGCTCGGAGCGCAGGCGGTGCAGGCGGTGCCGTGTATTTCGACGGGCTCGATTTCGGTGGATCA
>JASHWA010000149.1 GCA_030044325.1 Bryobacteraceae bacterium | reverse complement strand
AATCGCTTCCGCAAAGCTTTAACCAGCCGATGCCGCTTTCGCCGAAAGCGCTGGGGCCGTTCAAACGGCCGATCACCACGTCGAATCCGGACGCTCAGGCGTATTTCGACCAGGGATTCCAGCTCATGTACGCCTACGGCAAGCAGGACGCCACGCGGTCCTTCATCGAGGCGGAGAAGCGCGATCCGGAGTGCGCGATGTGCTATTGGGGCGAGGCGTGGTCGTGGGGGTCGTATCTGAACGGAGCGATGACCAGGCAGGAAGCGCCACATGCCTACGCGGCTTCGCGAAAAGCGCTGGAACTCGCGCCCGGCCATACCACCCCCGAGGAACGCGACCTCATCGATGCGATCCAGCTTCGATATGTCGAACACTTCGATCCCGACAAACGCCGCGATCAGGATAAAGCCTACGCGGAGGCGATGCGCAAGCTGGCGGAGAAGTATCCGAAAGACCTGGATGTCGCGACGCTTTACGCCGATGCGCTGTTCATCATGGAGCCGCGGGAGGGCTGGCGCGATATCCATTCGGCGAACGTGAAGCGCATTCAGGCGGTGCTCGAAGGCGTCTTGAAGGTCGATCCCGAGCACGTCGGCGCGTGTCATCTTTATATCCATCTGACCGAGGCGACCACCCAGCCGGGTCTTGCGGAACACTGCGCCGAAACGCTGGGCCATCAGATTCCCGGCGCGAGCCATCTGAATCACATGCCGGCCCACACTTTCAACCAGATCGGGCGCTGGGGCGATTCGGTGACGGCCAATATAGAGGCGTTTCATTCGGATCAAAAAGCCAAAATCGGCGAGGGCTTCGCGATCTATCCGGATCACAATCTGCACATGCTGTTGTTTGCGGCGTCGATGGACGGGCAGGGCGCGGTCGCGATGCAGGCCGCCAACGACTATTTCACGCTGAACGGCAGAAACCTGATGCAGGTGCTGACGCGCATCCGCTTCGGCCGCTTCGACCAGGCGCTCGAAATTACGGTTCGGCCCAAGGACGAGGTGGAAGGCGGCGTGTGGGATTTCGGCCAGGGTTACGCGCATCTGCGCAAGGGCGAAACGGAGTTCGCACGGGCGTATCTCGACCGGCTGCACAAAGCGGCGGAGACATCGAAGGCGAAATTCCGCGACCACCCCGCACATGACCTGCTGGGCGTCCTCGACGGGATTCTGGAGGGTGAGATTTACCGCTCGAATGGCGATCTGGATAAGGCGATCGCGTCGTTTGAGCGTTCGGTCGAGAGGTACGATGCGCTCGATTACGACGAGCCGGAGCCGCTGCCTTTCTCACCGCGGCACTGGCTGGGCGCGGCTCTGATCGACGCCAAGCGCTATGCCGATGCCGAGGGCGTTTACAGCACAGATCTGAAGCGCCATCCCCACAACGGATGGTCGCTGTACGGATTGAAGCAGGCGTTGGACGGGCAAGGGAAACCCTCGGCCGAAGTTGCCAAGCAATTCGCCCAGAGCTGGGCGCGGTCGGACACCTGGATCGAGGCTTCGCGGTTCTGAACGGGAAGCGGGGAGTGTCCTGCTTCCTGCTCTCAACTTGCCACTCTCCCCACTCCCCAAACATTCCTGATATATTTGCGGTCGGAGAGCGGTCTTGCGTTGCCGTCTCCCGGATCGTCAACGTGGCAGATGACATCAGGCTCACCCCCTGGCTCATTCGAAAGTCCGAAGGTGTCGTGGCGGCGCGCTACCCGGTGGGAGGCGAGGTCATCCGCATCGGGCGCAGCCGGGAGAACGATTTCACCATCGCCGACGAGCCGCACGTCTCGGCGCACCACATCGAAATCCGCAGAGTGGGCGGGGAGTACTGGGTTTACGATCTCGACAGCACCAACGGCACGTATCTGAATGGAGAGCCGGTGAAGGCAGCGATGCTTCAGGCGCCCGCTTCGATCCGCTTGGGAAAGGCCGGCCCGGAGTTCGAGTTTGTGATGGACGATACGCCGCGGGACGCGAATGAAACGCTGGTCTATTCCGGTCCGTTCCATATCACGCTCGACACCGCGGATCCCGCGCAGCCGATTTCCGGCGATCATGAGAAATTGCTGACGCGCGCGGTGCAAAGGGCGCGGCGGGCCAGAAGCAGCGGAGCGTTCGACCAGACCGCGATGATCATGCGCTCGATGCTGGGCGAGGTCTTAAAGCAATCCACGCGGAAGTTCAAGGTCGCCATTGTAAGTCTGGCAATCGCGCTTGCGGGAGTGAGCGCGTACGGCGTCTGGCAGATCGGGCATCTCAAGCAGCAGAAGCGCAGGCTCGACGGGCAAATGGTGCAGATTGAAACGCAGCTGGAGAAATCGAACCAGGACCCGGCGGAAACCGAACAGCTGCTCGACCGCCTGGATCAGTATGAAGGCCAGGAGAAGGCTCTCGAGAACACGGTGCTGTACCGCATCGGAGCGCGCGAGCGCGAGGATCCGGTCACGCGCGGCATCCGATCTTTGATGTTCGAATTCGGCGCCGAGACGTACAGCATCCCGCCGGAATTCCTGGACGCGGTGAACAATTTTATCGTGCGCTACCAGGGTCCCGACCGCGGAACCACGGAGCGCGCGCTGGGCGATGCGCGGTCGTATGTCGAAAGCATGCGCGAAATTTTCAAACAGAACAATCTGCCGCCGGATCTCGCCTACGTGGCGCTGGCCGAAAGCGGCATGCATGCGGACCCGGACAGTCCCGCGGGCGCGGTGGGATGGTGGCAATTCACCCCGGCGACGGCGAAGCACTTCGGCTTGAAGATCGACGGGGAAACAGACGAGCGCAAGGACGCGCGAAAATCTACGGAAGCAGCGGCCAAGTACATCCGGGATCTGATTCTCGATTTTGGGGCGGGCAGTTCGGTGATGCTGGCGTTGGCGGCCTACGATCTCGGTCCTGCGAAGGTCAAGCAGGCGATCCGGCGCGTGAGCGATCCGATCCGGCAGCGAAACTTCTGGTACCTGTATCGCATCCACGCACTGCCGGTGGAGACGCGGGAGTATGTGCCAAAGGTGATCGCGGCGATGATCATCGCGCGGAATCCGCAACAGTTTGGTTTTTAGGTTTGTGGTTCAGCCCGCGATGATCAACGTGTCTAGCGCTCCCGGCGCACCACGCGCCCGGGTTTGGCACCGGTGTGCTCGCCGTCTTTGATCACCTGCACGCCGTTCACGAAAACCTGCGACACGCCGCTGGCGAACTGCTTGGGGTTGTCAAAAGTCGCGTGATCCTGAATGGTTTTCGGATCGAAAACCACCACGTCGGCGAAGTAGCCCTGCTTGAGCTCGCCGCGCTTTGCAATGCCGAGGTTCGTCGCCGGCAGCGAAGTCATCTTGCGCACCGCCGCCTCGACCGGCATCAGCTTTTCATCGCGCACGTACTTGGCGTAGACGCGCGCGAAGTTGCCGAAGGCCCGCGGATGCGCGCTCGATTTCGAGAACACGCCATCGACGCCCAGCGGATCGTAATCCGCCCCGAAGCTCACCCACGGCAGGACCACCTGCTTGCGCAGATTATCCTCGTCCATCACGAAATACACCGTTCCGACGCGCGAATCGTCTTCCACCACCAGGTCCATGGCGGTATCTTCAGGCGATTCCTTGCGCAATTTCGCCACTTCGGCGAGCGTTTTTCCCGTGTACTGCTTCAGCGCGTCCGTCTTGAACTCAATCAGCAGCACACGATCCGGAGAGCCGGCGTCGAGGTACAGGTTGTCCCACGCGCTGCTCTTGGTGTCCATTTCGCGCTTCACTCGCGCGCGCGTGGCGGGATCGCGCAGCCGCTTGCGCCACTGTTCCAGACCGCCCTCCTGCACCCACGGCGGCATGGATGCGTCGAGCCCGGTGGCGCCGGCCGTGTAGGTGTACATATCGGCCGTAATCTTCAACCCTTCCGCCTGCGCGTCCTCGATTTTCTTGATGATCGCCGGATAATTTTTCCAATTTTCCCGGCCCGCGATCTTCAAATGATAAATCTCCGCCGGGAGCTTGGCCGTGCGCGCGATGGCGATCAGCTCGTCGATGGCGGCCAATTCGTTATCGCCTTCGTTGCGGATGTGGGAGATATAGATCCCGTGATATTTCGCGGCGACTTCGGCGAGCGCGATCAGCTCGCCGGTGTGCGCGTAAACTCCCGGCTGATAGATCAGCGCCGAAGCGACGCCCAGCGCGCCGTCCTGCATGGCTTTATCCACCAGCGCGCGCATCTGGTCGAGCTCGGCCGCCGTGGGCGCGCGATTGGCGCGGCCCAGCACGTAAACGCGCGGTGTCGCGGCGCCGATAAACGACGCGACGTTGGGCGAAATGCCGCGCTTCGCCAGCGCGTCCAGCCCCTCGGCCAGCGTGCTCCAGGTGATGTCGTATTTGATATCGCCCTGCTCGCTGCGCTGTTCCGTCTTCATCGCGTCATTCAGCGGGCCCATGGACTCGCCTTCGCCGAAAATTTCGAGCGTGACGCCCTGGTGTAAATCGCTCAGACCGCGCCCGTCGCCGAACAGGCCATCGGGGCCGCTCATCATGTTGATGAATCCGGGCGCGATCACCTGCCCGCCGGCGTCAATGTCCGTGCGCCCGCGATCGGACCCGAGATCGCCCACGCGCGCGATGGTGTCCCCGTTGATCGCGACGCCGCCCGCCACGCACGGCGATCCCGCGCCGTCGCAGATCAGACCGTTGCGAATCACCACGTCATACGTCGGCGCCCGCGAGCACCCGCTAAAAATCATGGCGACCGCGGCCGCGGCCAGAACCGCCGGATTTCGATAGCACATGGGCGATTACGCGTTCCTCGATGCCGCGGCGGCCGAAGCGGAAACGAATTCGGATATTTTCACATGGTGATCGAGCGCGACCATCTCCGCGGCCTTTTCACCGATCATGATGGAGGCCGCATTCGTATTTCCGCTGACCACGTTCGGCATCACGCTCGCATCGGCCACACGCAATTTGCCGACGCCCGCCACGCGAAGCTGCGGATCGACGACGCTCCCGATACGGCAGGTGCAGCTCAAGTGATATACCGTCATCGAGAAGTGCCGCGCCACGTCCTCAAGCAGCGCGTCGCTCGGCGCCATGCCGTCCTGATAGCCGTGCTTCCCGGCGAGAGCCGGCGGAACCATCCACGGCCCCAGCCTGCCTTCGACCGGCCAATGCGCCGCGATCTCCAGCGCTTTTCTCAAGACCGCGACCATCACTTTCATGTCGTGCGGATCCGCGAAATAGTTCATGCGGATCGCGGGATGTGCCATGGGGTCGCCGGTTTCGAGCACGATTTCTCCTTCGCTGTGCGGAAGGACCGGGTTGGCCAGGATGAGCAGACCCTCGGCGTCCGCGGCCAGCCGGCGCGCGGCGTCGTCGAAATACTGAGCCGTATCGACGTTCAGGCACGCGAACAAATCCGGCGAACCACCGGAAACGAAGCACGCAATCTGCGCGTCATGACTGTGCGGATCGCCCAGTCCCGTCGAATACCACGCTGAGGCGTCATATAAAGATGACGAGATGAGGCTGCGGCCGGTCGCGGCCCACTCCCCGATCCGTCGCGCGGCTTCCTGCTTGAGCGCCTGAAGCTCGGGCGGCATATTCCCGTCTTCCGCGGGATCGGCGGGCAGCGGCCCGGCCGGCGCGCGAAGAGCATCCGGTCCCAGAGAGATTCCGACCTGGTTCATCGAGACGCCGATGCCGCGCGCCTCAAAGAACAAACCGACCTGCACGTGATCCTTGAGGTGCTTGCCGACGTGCGGCGAATCGACGATACATTCGACTCCCGCCGCCTCCAGTTCGCGCCGCGGACCAATGCCGGACAGCATCAACAGGTGGGGCGAGCCGACGGCTCCGGCGCTCAGCACGACTTCCCGCGTCGCATGGACCACGCGGGTTTCGCCGCCGGCTGTGCGAAACTCGACGCCGGTCGCTTCGAGCGCGTCTGAAAGAATCACCCGCGTCGCCTGCGCGCCGGTCAGGATGGTGAGATTCGGCCGGCGCTCCGCCTCGCCTTCGAGAAAAGCGTGATACGTGCTGGACCGTTTGCCGTACCGTGTGGTGGTTTGCAGCAGCGAGACCGAGCCGGAAGCGCCGCCGCGATCGCGGCCGTTGTAATCGCCGCGGGGAATGCCGGAGGCGACCGCGGCTTCTACAAATTCTTTGGCTCCTTCGAGCGCGGGCGAGCGCACCGAGACTCCCAGCGGACCGGAATCATTGTGCGCCTCGGCATCAATGACGATTTCATCGCTCGGCGTGAGGCCCTCGCTTTTGCGGAAATACGGCAACACATCGGCGTAGCTCCATCCGCTTGCGCCGTTCGCCGCCCACTGGTCGAAATCGCCCGGATGGCCCCGAACGTACGCCATATAGTTGATTCCCGAAGAGCCGCCCAGCATCTTGCCGCGGGGAACCGGGATCCGGCGCCCGATCAGTCCCAGTCCGGCTCCGCCGGGATCGGCTGTGTACATCCAATCCGTTGCCGGATTTCTTTGGAGGGCCGCGCACGCAACCGGCACCAGTTCGAGATCCGGCGGATGCGACCCTGCTTCAATCAGCGCGACTGTGCACGCGGGATCTTCGGAAAGGCGCGCCGCGATCACTGCACCCGCCGAACCGCCTCCCACCACCACGAAATCGAACGTATCGCTCATTTCCGCACTCCGTTTTCGTTGTATCGGACCAGTCCAGAATACTCCAAGCCGTGTCCGGCCGGCGGCTGTTCGTCGCAGCCGCCTCGCGGAAGCGAGCGGCTTTATTGCGGCTTCACGTAAGGAGGCATCTGGTCCTTGCTGAAGCGCGGAACCATCTCATCCCGATTGGCCACGTGCCACACACATGCGGCGGCGACGGCCGCGGCCTTTTCGACATCGTCGGGGATGATGCGCTCGTAGGTATCGAGGCTGCTGTGATGCGTCAGCGTGTTGTATTCGATGGGGTCCTGCTGGAAGCCGACGCCGGGAAGGCCGGCATTATTAAATGATGTGCTGTCGGTTCCGCCGGTAGCGCGGCTGTTGGTGGTGCTCGCGCCGAACACGCCCCAGTCGGTGAAGTGGGCGAGCACGGGACGCAAAACGTCGGCGGCGGCGGGCGGTCCGAAAATTCCCGCCCCGCGCGGACGGCCCGTGCCGCTGTCGATGTTGAAATACGCGTCCAGCTTGTACCATTCGGGCTTGGGATTTTCCGCTGTCCCGAAATGCTGCGCGACATACGCGATCGATCCGAGCAGTCCTTCCTCTTCACCCGACCACAGAGCCACGCGAATGGTGCGCCGCGGTTTCAGGCCCAGCGATTGAATCAGGCGCGCGGCTTCGAGCATGATGCTCGACCCGGCGGCGTTATCGGTTGCGCCGGTGCCGGAGTGCCAGGAGTCCAGATGACCGCCCAGCATCACGATTTCATCGGCTTTGTCGGAGCCGGGAATTTCGCCCACCACGTTGTAGCTCGTCTTGCCATCGGGATAGACGCGATTGACGATGTTCATCTCGACTTTGACGTCTTCGCCGTCGGCGAGCAAGCGCTCCATGCGGCCGTAATCGTCGTTGCGGACGATAATCGTGGGAACGGTTTTCGCGGGATCGTACTGATGATCCTGCTGCGCGAAAATCAGGCCTTCGCCGCGCGCGGCGTCGTTGATTTTGCCCAGCGCGCCGCCGGAAACGAGCATCGCGTCCACCATCGCTTCCACTTTGTTGTTCGAAAGATATCGCGGATCGGGGGGAGCGTTGCCGCGTCCGCCGCGCCCGCGTCCGCCGCCTTCGTACTGCGCTCTCACCTCGTCGTCAGGGCGGCGTTTGGCGGGCGGATTGAAATCGACGGGGATCACCGCGGCCTTGCCGATCATGACGATCCTGCCGCGAACCTTGTCTTTATTGGCCGCGACCCATTCGTTCATTTGATCCTCGGTGGGACCGTAATGCTGCGGTCCGCCGCCACGGCCTCCGCGGCCCGCGAAACCCGCGTTGTTGTTGCGCGGCATCTCCGGACCTTGCGGCGTGCGCTCCAGCTGAATCATGGAACCAGCGGCCGTTCCGTTGGTGGACGCGGTCCAGGCGAGCACTTCAAAGTGCAGATTTTCTTTCACCGGCGCGGTGATGAACGCCCAGGCGCGGTCATTCAGCCAGCCGGGACGCCCGAAGTTCCAGGCTTCCAGATGCGCGTTGGTCATGCCCCAGCGCGTCATCTCCGCCATCACCCATTTCGCCGCGGCTTCATGATTGGGCGTGCCCGTCATGCGCGGGCCGTAGCGATCGGTGAGCATGTGCAGAGTGTGCATGATCTGCGGATGCTCGAGAGCTTCGCTTCGAAACCGGGCGATGTTGGAGTCGTCGACTTTTTCCTGGGCGAAAGCGGAAACGGCCACGAGAGCAGCAAGGAGTAAAGTGCGCATGACGTACAGGATATCGCGGAAACGTCCATCGACGATGCCCGTGAAAACCCGGCAGCCGCCTCGCGTGAGGCGAGCCGGCGAGCCGCGGCAGCTATGCCGCGGGCAACTACGGCGCGCGCTATTTCGGCACTGCCGAGTCCACAAAACGCACCAGGTCGGCGTGGTATTTGTCCGCCGACGGCCGGTCGATGTACACCATATGCCCGGCTTCGTAATAACCCAGCGAAATGTTGTGTTTCTTCACTTCATCGGAAGCCTTCAGATGCGCGATGGTCCACTCGACCGGATAAAACGGGCAGGCGAAATCGTAGTATCCCATCCCCACAAACAGATGCATGTGCGGATTCTTCGCGAAGGCGTCCTCGAGGTTCACCACCGTGTTATATTCGCCCGACCACGGCGGCGCGTTGCCCGCCACGTAGTAAATATTGTTGTTCGCATAATTCAGGTCGTTGCGGACATACGCTTCAAAGGCCGTCAGGAAACAGTTTTCGATGTTGGCGTTGCTGAAGTCGAAGCTGGTGTTGTTGGATCCGCCGTCGATCTGGTAGCCGAAGAAGCGCGAATCGAGGCGCGACGTCATCCTATGCTGATCGCGCATCAGCTCCGTGCTGAAGGGGCCCAGCGGGACGCGAATGTCCAGGCCGGCGACGAAGGATTTCGGCAATCCGGTGTAGCGCGCGAAATCGGTGAGCACTTTTTCCCGCTCCGCCTCGGTGGCGCGCGCGCCGTCGAACAGATATTCGAGATATTCGCCGGAGGCGAACTCGCGCGCCTGTTTCGCCATCTGGTCCACGCTCAGTTTTTCAAGATCGGCCGGCTGCTTCTGGTGAAAATGCGCGGTCATGATCTCGGTGGGCAGCGTGCTCAACTGGCGCTGCTCGCCCGCGGCCGCGTTGGCATCGATCACCGCCGAAAGCAGCATCACGCCGTTGATGGCGATATCGTGATCGGCGAGGTAGCCCGAAAGCCCCGCCGCGCGCGTGGTGCCGTAGCTCTCTCCGCCCACGAAAATGGGCGAGCCCCACAAATTGTAGTCGTTGAGGAACGTGCGGATGAATTCGTAGAACGCCGCGAGATCGTTGTCCACGCCGCCGAAATCCGGGCCATAACTCGGCTTGGCCGGGCGGCTGTAGCCGGTGCCCATCGCGTCGATAAATACCAGGTCGCCCGTGTCGAGCAGGCAATTGGGATTGTCGACGTAAGTGTAGGGCGGCGACGGCGCCATCCCGTTCGAATCGAGCTTCACCATCTTCGGCCCGAACGCGCCCATGTGCAGCCACACCGTGGCCGCGCCGGGTCCGCCATTGAACAGGAACCACACCGGCCGCTTGGTTTTGTCGGCGACATTGTTTTTCGAGTAATACACGTAGAACAGATGCCCCTCGGTCGTACCCGTGGTCGCGTTGTGGATCGGCTCGAAGCCGACGTGCGCGGTGTAATCGATGCGCTCGCCGTGCAGCGTGATGGAATGCTGGGTGGTGATCGGCTTGTCGGGGTAGGTGACCGGCTGCATCTCTTCATTGCCGTAGTTCAGGCGGAAAAAATCGTTGGTGCCGCCGCCGCGCCCGCGTCCGCCCTGGGCGAACAGGCTCGCGCCCGCAAGCGCGAACAAAACGATGGGATAAATCCGGTGGTGAATTCGCATGTCTATTTCCGTGCAGGCTGATGGAGGAAATTCGCAAGATCGCGATGCAGTTTCGCGAGCTCCTTATCGTCGAGATAGGTCATCTCGCCGGCTTCGTAATGCGCCACGGTGATGTTGTGCGCGCGAACGTCGGAGGAAACGCTCAGGTGCGCGAGCGTGAACTCCTGCGCGTAAAACGGAGCGGCCAGGTCGTAGTAGCTGAGTCCGACAAACAGACGCATCGCGGGGTTGCGCCCGAACGCCTGCGCCAGGCTCTGATCGTCGCTCGCGCCGGTGAACTCGCCCACGCCGCCGTGATCGAGATAATAAATTTCGTCCTTGGCGCCGGTGAATCCCAGCTCATGCCGCAGGTAGGATTCGTAAGCGCTCAGAAACGGACCGCTCCGGGTGCTGAGGTTGAGATCGATGGGCGCTGGAGGCGGTCCGAAGAATCCTCCACCGCCTCCTCCGCGCCCGCCGAAGCCCAGGGTGGGCGCAAAACCGGCCACGCGCGAGTCGGAATTCGACAGCGCGCCATGCTGCTCCCGCAGGAGTTCGGCGCCGAACCGGTCGGGCGCAATCCGCAGATCGTTGCTGATGACGAACTGCTTCGCCAGACCCGTGAACCTGGCAACATCGGCGACGGCTTTGGTGCGTTCCTCGGGCGTCATCCGGTCGCCCTTATACAGCGCGTGCAGATATTCGCGCGAGGCGAACTGGCGCGCCTGACCCGCGATCTGTTCCGCGCTCATCGCGTTGAGCTCCGGCGCAAGCTTCTTGTGGACCCATGCCGACATCGTCAGGCTGGGCAGCGCCGTGAGATATTGCGCGTCGCCCGCCGTCGAATCCGCGCTGACCGCCATGTTGAGCAGCACCACTCCGCGAACCTGAATATCGTGCTCGGAAAGGTACGCCGCCAGGCCCGCCGCGCGGCCCGTTCCGCGATCTTCCCCCGCCAGATACAACGGCGCGCCGCCGCGATTGCCGCCGTTGAGATACGTGCGGACAAATGCGGCGAGCGAGGCGACGTCGTTCGCGCTCGACCAGAAATTGCGGGCGTGGTTGGGTTGATCCGCGCGGCTGAAGCCGGTCCCCACCGGGTCCACGAAAACCAGGTCCGCCTCGCCGAGCATGGTGTGGGGATTGTCAGTCCAGGCTCCGTCCGATTTCAAACGCTTGGGACCCAACCCGCCGAACTCCTGCCACGCCGCCGCCATGCCCGGCGCGCCTCCGAAAAAGATCAGCAGCGGACGGCCCGCGTCGCTCGCGCCGTCTTTCGAATACGAAGTATAAAAAAGATGCGCTTCCGACGCTCCCGTGGTTGCGTCGTGCAGCGCGACGAACCCGGTTTGCGTGGTGTAGGCGAGCGTTTCGCCGTTCACCGAAATCTTCTGATGCGTTTCGATGGGCGGCCCTTCGGGTATCGCCGTGCCGCCGGACGCGCTCGTGTCGTAATTATAGAAATCGGTAGACGCGTTGCCCGCGGCAGCTCCGCCGCGTCCGCGGCCCCCGCCTTGCCCCCAGGCCAAAGACGCGACCGCGAGCGTCACCGTCAACCATTCGATTCTTTTGAGCATTCCCCCGCTATCATACACGCCGCTTCGCTCGCGCCGCACCTGGCTATTTCGATTGCCGGTTTCCGCGAGCCGCGGTCGACGGCGGAACGATTCCGTTGGTCCGCAGATAGCCCACGATATTGCCGTAAACCTCGTTGTTGTGAACCAGCACGTGCAGATAGGAGTATGCGGTTTGCGGCGAAGTCAGCGCCTTTTGATCGTCTTCGGCGGCGAACGCGGCGGCGCAGTATTCGAAGGAATCCTTGAGCGCCTTGCTCACTTCGCTCTTCGCCTTGAGCGCGGCCAGTTGCTGCGCCGTCACCGGCGCCGTTTCTCCCTTGAGCACCGCGCAATCGGCATAATTCCTCTGCGCCGAATGGATGATCCATTCGCCGAACGTCATCTGATCGGGCGTCAGCCGGTAGCTGTATTTCTCAGCCGGCATCGCCTCGGCCGCGGCTTCGAGATTGCGCCGGATCGGATCGAAATAACGCTTTGCGGCCGGGGTAAGTTTGTCCTGGCCGAAGAGTGCGGCCGATGCGCAGACGAGCAGAACCGCGGAAACATAGGCACGAATCATGCCCGCAATTATAACGAAAGAGCACGCACTGCATAGTGGTCACGCGTTTGCTCATGCTCAAGCTGGCCGGATGGAAAGCCGCCGATGGCTCATCGTTTGATGCGCGGGGTGAGCGATTTTGCGCATCGGCCTGGGTTTTTTGGCGGAATCGCCGCAGCCAGGAACAGTCACCATGCCGAAACCGAACCTTACTCATAGAAGCTGGGCAGAGCCGTACAAAATCAAAGTGGTCGAGCCGGTGCGCATGACCACTCGCGAATACCGTGAACGAGCCATCGCCGAGGCGGGATACAACACCTTTCTGCTGCGCTCGGACGACGTCTACATCGATTTGCTCACCGATTCCGGCACCAACGCGATGAGCGACCGCCAGTGGGCCGGGATGATGATCGGCGACGAGGCCTACGCCGGGAGCCGCAGCTTCTATCACCTCGAAGAGACCATCCGCCGCTTCTACGGCTACCAGCACGTGGTCCCGACCCATCAGGGCCGCGGGGCCGAGCACATCATCTCCCAAATTCTGATCCGGCCGGGCGACATCATTCCCGGCAATATGTACTTCACTACCACGCGGGTCCATCAGGAGCTCGCCGGCGGAAAATTTGTCGATGTGATCATCCCCGAGGCGCACGAGCCGGCGAGCGAGCATCCTTTTAAAGGCAACGTCGATCTCGGTAAGCTCGAAGAGGTCCTGCGCTCGAATCCCGGCCGCGTGCCCTACGTGAGCGTGGCCGCGACGGTGAACATGGCCGGCGGCCAGCCCATTTCGCTCGCCAATCTTCGCGCGGTGCGGGATTTGACCCGGCGCCACGGCGTGCTGTTGATCCTGGATGCGACGCGCGTGGCCGAGAACGCGTATTTCAACCAGCAGCGCGAATGCGCCTGGCCCATCGCCAGAATCGTGCATGAAATCTGCTCGCTCACCGACGGCTGCACCATGAGCGCAAAAAAGGATCCGCTGGCGAACATCGGCGGTTTCCTGGCATTGAACGATGAAGGCATCGCCGAAAAGGCGCGCAACATGGTGGTGATCTACGAAGGCCTGCACACCTACGGCGGCATGTCCGGCCGCGACATGGAAGCGGTCGCCATCGGGATCGAGGAATCGGTCAGCGATGAGCACATGCACGCCCGCATCGGCCAGGTCCAGTATTTGGGCGAGAAGCTGCACCGCTGGGGCATTCCGATCGTGCTGCCGATCGGCGGCCACGGCGTGTTTCTGGACGCGCGCGCGTTCCTGCCGAACGTTGCGCAGGAACTGTGCCCGGCGCAGAGCCTCGCCGCCGCGATCTACACCGATTCGGGAGTCCGCAGCATGGAGCGCGGGATCGTTTCGGCGGGACGCGACCCGGAAACCGGCGAGGAGCATAAGCCGCGCCTGGAGCTGGTCCGGCTGGCGATTCCGCGCCGCGTTTATACCCAGGCCCACATGGACGTCACCGCGGAGTCGATTCTGAGCGTGTACACGGAGCGGGATCGAATCGGCGGCTTGAAGTTCGTTCATGAGCCCAAGTATCTGCGCTTTTTCCAGGCGCGCTTCGCTCCCGTCCCGGTGGCGAAAGAGGAAGCGGCCGAAAAGCGCACCTCGCCTCTAACTGTTCTCTGAGAAGGTGGTGCGGCGCCCGGGCGCGCCACCCTTGCAATCCTGCCATTTGAGGAGTATGGTGGCGGGCGTGGTTACCGATCTGGCGGAAGTACTTCGCATCGGAACCGCGAAAGCGCAAGAAAACCGCGACTTCCGCCGCTACCTGTCCGCCAGGCATGCTCGTGAAACGCCGTTTCAGATTCTGGCGAGCGGAATTGAGCAGCAAGTGGATTGTACCTCCTGCGCGAATTGCTGCCGCCACTCCGTAGTTCCGGTCAGCGCGGAGGAAATGGACGCGATCGCGCGCTACCTCGAAACCACGCCGGAATCAGTCGCGCGGCTTTACACCGCTCCCGACCCCGATACGCCTTCGCGGCGGATTCTTCGCTCGTCGCCGGAGGGATGCGTCTTTCTCGACGGAAACCTGTGTATGATCTACGACGCGCGTCCCAAGGCGTGCCGCGAATTTCCGCATGTCGCGGTGGGCAGCCACACACTCGGCGGACGTCCCGCATCGCTCGCCCGCTGGGCCGCGCTATGCCCCATCGTCTTCAACGCCATCGAGGAGTACAAACACCTGACCGGCTTCCATCCCCACGAGAAGCCGTGAAAGTTCTGAAATTCTTCAGCCGCCAGCGTGGTGGAACGTTTCTCCCGCTCCGCACATCTTGAGAGAATGCGCAGTACTCTCGTCGCGATCGCGGCCGTCGTCATCGCTTCCTCCGCCCGCGCCACCGAAGCCGACGCGCTCGCCATTTCGGCCAATATTCAGGCGATCCACGTCCCCTTCGGAACGGTCCTCGATCCCATTTACGCCGGTCCTCAAAGCTCCCAGATCATCGGCTACACGCGCTGCGGCGACTCCGCTATTTGGACCGGCCATTACCTCGCCGCCGAAGCCTTCCGCTACCAGGTCACTCAATCGCCCGACGCGCTCGCGAATGTTCAACAGGCGATCGCCGGAATCAAATCCCTGCTCGACGTCACCGGCACCAATCTGCTGGCCCGCTGTATCGTGCCCAAGAGTTCGCCCTACGCGGCCGGAATTGAAAGCGAGGAAGCCCCCAACGGAATCTACACCACCCCCACCGCTGAATATTTCTGGGTCGGCAATACTTCGCGCGATCAGTACATGGGCGTCGCCTTCGGCCTCGCCGTCGCTTACGACCTGGTGAATGACTCCAGCGTGCAGAGCTCGATCACGCAGATCGGGGCGCGCCTGGTGGGATTTCTCACCGGCAACGACTGGAACGTGGTGATGCCCGGCGGCGCCGTCAGCACCACCTTCCTCCTCCGCCCCGATGAAATGCTGTCACTTTTGCAGTTCGGCCGCCACGTCGATTCGAGCGATTTTTCGACCGATTACGACATCGCCCGCATCACCCTGGCCGCCTCCGTTCTCGCTCCCATCGCCGTCGACACCGCCAGCGACAGCTCCTACTACAAGTTCAATCTCGACTACATCACTCTCTACAACCTGATCCGCCTGGAATCGAGCGACTTCAAATCCATCTATCAGAGCGCTTACAGCACCCTCCGCGGCGCGACTTCCACCCACCAGAACGCGATTTTCGACATGATCGACCGCGCCCTCAACGGGCCCGACGCCGCCCGCGACGCCGAAGCCGCAACCCTGATCAACCAGTGGCTCCAGCGCGATCGCCGCGACAATACGGTGAATCTTCAGACCGTGGTTCCCGTCTGCGGATCGCAGGCCTGCTCGCCGATTCCGGTCGTCCTGCGTCCTCCCGACGAATATCTGTGGGAGGAAAGCCCGTTTCAATTGAGCGGAGGCGGCAGCGGGATCATCGAAACCGCGGCGGTCGATTACATCCTGCCCTACTGGATGGCGCGCTACTACGGCGTGATTCCCGCGGTCGAAGTGCAATCCTCCGCCGCGCCCACCGGCGCCGTCGCGCCCGATTCGATGGCTTCCATCTACGGCGCAAATCCCGCCACCACCACCGCGGTCGCCAGCACGCAGCCACCTCCCACTTCGCTCGGCGGAATCACGCTGACGGTGACCGACTCGGCCGGCGTCTCACGCCCCGCGCCGCTGATGTACGTCTCTCCCACCCAGATCAACTTCGTGGTTCCCGACGGGACCGCAACGGGCGCCGCGAACTTCACCATCGCCCCCGCCGCCGGCGCTCCGCTCACCACCACCGGCATGATTCAGTCGATCGCCCCGGCGCTGTTCGACATCACCGGCGAAGGTCCCGGCATCGCCGCGGCCTACGCGATCCAGACGATCAACGGTGTCCAGTCCATCCTGCCGGTCTTCACCTGCACGTCTTCCGCGTGCCAGCTCTCGCCGATTCCGCTCAGCGCGAGCTCGAGCGTGACGCTGGTGCTGTATGGAACCGGA
>JASHWA010000148.1 GCA_030044325.1 Bryobacteraceae bacterium | reverse complement strand
ATCCCTTGCGTGGAAGAATCGCCGCTACGCCATTGATAATGCGCCGACGATGCGGAATTCTGCGCGCGTTTGCGATGGGCCGCAGTACGCCGCCGGGCTGTGCTGGAGGCGATTATTTCTCGGTTAGAATCGCGGAAAAATTGGCGGGCGCGCGCCCTTTTTTATATGCCGACAAAACGTGCGTTGTCCTCGAAGGTGCGATCAAATGATCTTTCAGCAACTTCTCGACTCGCGCGTAGACATTCGAGACCTCATGGCCGAATATCCTTGTGGCCATGAATGGATTGCGGTGAACCGCACGCTCGATGCTATCGATAATCCAAGCCGGACTGCGCACGCAACAGATCACACGGGCAGCAGGAAAAAGGCGGCTTATTATCGGGAGCAGCGCACACCACCTGCGGTTCGCGTCAAACACGAGTTTGTTCCTAACATCCTTGTAATAGGCCTCTAAGAGAGAGCGCAGCATGCGCTCTCGTTGCCCTTCCGTGATAAAGATCGACCCCTCATGCCCGCTCATATCGCGTACGAGGCCCGCGACTAAGTCCGCCATTGGCGTCTCTATCGTGGCGTAAATGTCGGGATTCTGTCGAAGAATGGCCGCGAGGAGCGTTGAACCTGAACGCGGCAAACCCGAAATTATGTGAAGCTTGAGAGGAGGCATTTTGGCGTGAGAAGTGATTTCGAATCGGTTCACCGTTTAATCGTCCTCGCCTCGACTACGGCGATCGTGGCCGGATACACGGTTCTCCAGTTTGGTTCCGATACGCGTGAGCGCTGGATCATAAAGCTCGCCACCTTGCCTCCTAACCCGTCGAATCAGCCTCGACTACCGCAGTCAAAGCGGCACGGCTAAGCGCGCGACGTGCTCGCCTCTCATCGCCCGGAAGACATTACTGCGCGCTACGAACCATCAGGTTGAGATTCTTTGTCGCGCCAGGCGAAAGCTCCAGCTCGATCGCACCGGTAAGATTGTTGGTGATGATGGCGGGATCATACGCCTCTCCCTCGGACAATCCGGCAAGCGCCGCCAGTCGGTACTTCCCGGGCGCGACACCGGAGGCGAATCGAAAGTGGCCGTTCTGATCGGATTGCCGTGCCTGCACGGGCTGATGATCCTCGCTGGCCAGGATCACGGTCACGTCGTTGACGGCCTTCTGATCGGCGTCCACGGTTTGCCCGGAGATTATGGCGCCGTCTGGCGCAATGGCGATGTGAACATCGCCGTTTCCGGGGTGGACCAGCTCACGTAGTACGTCGCGACCGCGCTGGTCGGCCTGTTTGACGTAGGTTCCCTCTGGTAGGCCGGAAACGAGCAGATGGTAGTCGTCCACCAGCACGCTTTCAAACAGAAATCGACCGTCCGCTTGCGGATGGCTGATGCGAACTTCGCCCGGATAGACGGGCCTTCCCTGCTGATCCAGAGCGACCGAGATCCCCGCCGGCAACGCGTTTTGATCATGGTCCCCTTCCCAGGCGATCACGCCGTTTATCGGGAGCCCGGCCTCCGGATAAAGCGTGCCAAGATCGACATCGCGCTTTCCTAAAATGAAATCGGCTCTCACAAAATTGTTCACTTTCAGTTTCTTCCCGTCGGTCACCGGGTCCTGATTTTGTGTAACCGCGAATACACGATAAGATGCTTGTGGCAGGCCGCATACCTCCGTCGGCTGATTTACTGGAATCCTGCCTACGGCCATCGTCGGATACGAATCACCTATCGCTTGGCAGATTTGGAAGGAAACGGTGCCGCGCTGGCCACCCTGCGGCACTTCTGGTGGCTGTGCCACGGTCGCGAACACGCAACCGGTAGGGACCTTGTTCAGAACGATGTTCACACCGCCGCGCTGTTCGCCGGTGTCGAGCTTGAGCGGGACAGCCCCTTCGAAGGAATCCGCATTGGGGTAGAATGCGTTTACCACGGTGGCCACTAACGGCTCCCGGACGCTTGCGGGATTTGTCCGCGGGCGCGGTTCGAGGCCGCGAGCCGTCGACGCCCAAGTGGCGAGCAGATAATACCGGCCTTCCGCCAAGTCTTCAATCCTGAATTCTCCGGAATCACTTGTCGCAGTGTGACCCTTGAGTTCGAAGCGGAGGCCTCCGTTCCTGAATGTCCTCACCAGAGCCACCACCCCAATCCCGGAGAGCGCATCGCCGTCACTATCTAAGACCTTGCCGGAAACCGCGACACTATTATCCAGCGTCAGATCGATGGATGTGGTTTTCGACCCCGGCAGGACGCTAATAGAACGGGTTTGCGAAGTGCCAGCATGTTCTTTGGTCGCATAAATAATGTAATTTCCCGGAGTGGCGCCTTTTAAAACATAATGGCCGTTTTGGTCGCTCCTGACCGCTGCATACCCCCACTGTGGCAATACAGTAGCCTCCGGAACCGGCTGGTTCCCCAACAGGACTCTCCCTTCAATGGTCCAGGATCCGTTCAACGTGCCGTCGCTCGGTCCCTGTGGGGCAGCCATCAAGACTGCCGCAAGTGCGATAGTGCAGATCTGGGTACTTTTCATGCGGCGCCTCCTCGGTAAATAACGGCGTTCCGCGCGTTACCGCGGCCAAACTAGATAATACGCGATAAACAGACCCGGCAACGGGCGACAGAACGGCCTGATCGCAGAAAGCTCACGCCGATCATTTTTGACGAGATTCAAAGCGAAGTGCGTCCGGTATACTTTTTTTCGATGACTACGACGACTGGGAACGCAAACGGGCACGCCGGCGCAAGAGGCTACGTTCGGATCGCGTTTGACACGCTTCTGACGTGCGCCGCAATCGGCGTGTTGCTCCAAAATTTCCTGCTTTTGAGGCAAAACAAACAACTGCGACAGGCGGTGAAGCACAGCGTCGCTGTAGGGCAACATGTCGGCGACTTGGCCGCGGTGGACATGTATGGAACCTTCAAGCCGATCTCCCTTCCGTCGAGCCAGACAGAGAAATTGGTGCTGATCGCAATGGGCACCACATGTCCGATCTCCAACGCGAATCGAAGCACCTGGATGGAGATGACCGAGGTGCTGCAGCAGCGCCCCGGATGGAAGGTCCTTTGGGTAAGCCGCGATTCCGTCGGAATGACTCGAACGTATTGCGAGCACAACGGCATACCAATGGAGGATGTAGTTGCTGACCCGGTTTATCGGACCTATAAACAGCTTGATATGGAAGAAGTCCCACACATGATCGTCGTCACATCTACGGGGCTTGTCGACAGAGTCTGGGGTGGTCGCCTGAACCCAGATATCACGAAGGACATCATGTCCTATTTCGACAAGCCACTATCTGGAGCGGCGTTGCGCATTCCGCGGCTCCGTGGCTCCGTGGCGCGATTGGATTATGCACTCCGCAGTACAGACTGACGCATGTCCGTTGTAAATTCACTCGAAAAGGAGAATATGTCAAATGTCACGCAAAGTTAACGCGCTCAGAGTCATGTTAGGCGTTCCATTGTTGGTCGGGCTGGGCATGTCCATCGCTACGACACAATCTGTCCTCGCTGAACAGGGTGGGTGTAGCGGCAGCTATTGCAGTGGAAGTTGCGGCGCGGGCGGCAATACGAACTGCTGCTCCGAGGGCACCGGTAAGTGCGAATGCTACGCGCTAACGTCCCCCGGTTGTTGACTAGCCTTTAGCGAGGGGAAATGAAAGGCTTGGCTTCTTCAACTGCAAACGGGACGGGGCGAGGACCAGCCGTCGCCGCATTGACGGCCGCCCTCGCAATTTCTGCCGGGTGGGTACTGTTTCAACAGTACCCACGATCTCTGTGGGACGATCGACCGCCTAAGCGTATCAATCCAGGAGAAAAATTGCCGCCGATTCGCGGCTACGCTTGGAAGGCCCACCCGCAAACCTTGATCCTGGCCCTGCGACTGGGATGCCCATATTGCGAAGCGAGCATGGGCTTTTACGAAAGTCTGCACCGCGATGAACATATCCGCGACGCGGCCCGCATGGTCGCAGTCTACGCCACGCCCAACGTCGGTCCCACGGCCTTGCCACAGCCGCTGCGCGATCTGCAGGTCTTTTCCGGCATCGACTTCACCGCGCTCGGCGTAGCCGCTACACCGACGTTGTTGTTGGTCGACAATACCGGAGTCCTTAAGAAAGTATGGAGGGGCCAGCTCTCGGACGGGTACGAAAAAGAAGTGTTCTTAGTGATTGAGGGTCGCAGCCCGCCCCTTGGCCGGTAGGGCCGACCGCTCACTTACGTCGAGCGATTGGTACACCTTCGGCGTCATGCCGAAGTATT
>JASHWA010000147.1 GCA_030044325.1 Bryobacteraceae bacterium | reverse complement strand
ACCCCGAGTTCGCCGGCGCGGGGCGGCTCATTCGCACCTCGACTTACTCGAAGTTTTGATAAGCTCCAAGCTGCGGTTTTTGAAGAAAGGGGACACATGAAGGGATTCAAGCAGTTCATCATGCGCGGCAACGTGTTGGATCTGGCCGTTGCGGTGGTCATGGGCGCGGCGTTCGGCGCCGTGGTGACAGCGCTGGTAAAGGATCTGATTACTCCCTTGATCGCCGCCATCGTCGGCAAGCCCGATTTTTCGGCGATTCAGTTTGAGGTGAATAAAAGCAAGTTCTTGATCGGCGATTTCATCAACGCCCTGGTTTCCTTTCTGTTGATCGCCGCGGCCGTTTATTTCTTCGTCGTTCTGCCCATGAACACCCTGCTCGCTCGCCTGCGGCGAGGCGAAGCTCCGCCCGATCCCACCACAAAAGAGTGCCCCGAGTGCCTCAGCACGATTCCCGTCGCGGCGACCCGTTGCGCGCATTGCGCCATCCCGCTCGGCGGCCGGTAGGACCGCGGGCTTAAAAGTCCGACAGGCTCAGTCGCGCTTAGTGCTACCCTTGATATCGTGCGGGCGTGGCGGAATCGGCAGACGCATCGGACTTAAGCGAAAACTTGAGTGCTCGCCGGGAAACCTGCGATGCAGAACTGCTCAAATTCGGGGAACCCTTTGAAATGGCGATCCCGAGCCAAGCCCAGCCCAAAAGGGCTGGGAAGGCGTAGAGACTAGACGGGCAGCACCTGCCCCCGGGCGAAACTCGGGCACGGTGAAGAGATAGTCCAGACCCCAAACCTTGCCGCAGAGAGCAGGGGCGGCGAAAGCCGTAGACGGGTACGAAAATCCGTTGGGCCGCAAGGCCCGTGAGGGTTCAAGTCCCTCCGCCCGCACCATCTTTTCATGCCTCTCGCGCCGGCAGATAGCGGGCCAGCGCCCGCGCTCTCCGAGGTCGAGGCCGCAGGATTCCTGTCAAATTCAAGGCTCCAGATGAACGCTCAACGGAAGAACGAGTATTCTGGGATGCAGTGGCGTGCTCAGCAAGGTGCATTAAATGCGGCAGCGATTGTTGATTCTCGCCTTCTGCGGGATGCCGACGCTCTGGGCAGATGTGTGTGACGGTCTCCCGACCGACTCCCCCAAAGGAGCAGATTTATTTCGATCAAGCAAGCCACAGTCTTTCAAGCTACCTGTAAACTCCGGTGGACCAGCCTTCCGCATCACCGTTGGTGCCTTTTTCAATGAACTTGCCGACCGGCCGATTCACGAGGGCGATATTGAGGTGGCACGCTGCCGGGACGGAAAGCGGCTACAGTTGTTACCGATCCTGTCGGATCAACCTCTTAATTTTGGCGCGAGCTTCCATGCGGAGGATATCAACTTTGACGGATACTTTGATTTCTCCGTTCAAACGGAATTTGCCGCCGGGTGGGGCAGCAGATCGTACTGGGTCTACGATCCGGTCTCCAGCCTCTTCGTCGAGAACGAGTTGACACGGGGGTTGGGGCGGTTGGCGGTATCGAACATCCACTTCGACCCGAAGAAGCACGAGGTCAGCACGACGGGCGAGGTTTGCGCGGCGTGTGGCTGTCCAGGCATGACACCCGATCAAGGAGGAAATGTAGACCGTTACCGCGTCGAGAACAATCGCCTGATCCTTATTCAGAAACAGGAGAGTGCCCAGATTTACCAGGACAGGGCGTTCCAGTTCTGCACCGTGACGGTTTCGGAACTTGTCAGGGGGACTATGCGTGTTACCGAGGTACGGCGGTTTAATGCTCATGGGAAGCGCGTGAAGTGATCCTCGCCGCCTTCGTGGATTCCCATCCCGTCCGCGCGGTAGCCTCGATCATCCCCTTCTAGCGATAGCTCAGTCTACGTCGGGTTCCGGGACGTTACTCCCGCTTTGTTGACGGGTGGACAGGATGCCGCGCGGCTCGCCACTTACACAGTTACTTACACAGTCTCACATTTTAGAAAATTCAACTCACAATATATCAATTGTTTACAAGCAGACGCATTGGACTTGAAGTCCGCGCGGGAGTCAAGCCCCGTTTCGGCTCATCGCGACGTATGAAAGTCGGCTGCTGTGGGACGGCCGGTCGGTTATTTCCGGCCGTCTCCGTTCTCTACCTCCGGACCAGAGACAGCACGCACGGATCCCGGGCGCGCCTGCTACGCTATTAACTCATGCAAAAAACCCGGCACGGCCTCAAGCGCGAACTGAGATTGCGCGCCCTGACGCTCGCCGCGAACGGCCTGGGCGCGTACCTGTATTGGCGCGGCTCGCGGCGCGCCGTAGCGCTCGCGGCCCAGGCGGCCCACCACGGTTAAACATGATCACGGGAACAGATACACAAGTCAGACAGCGCGAGTTCCATAAGGAACTGGGGCTGCGCAATCTGGTGATGTGCCAGATTCTGAACATCGTCGGCCTGTACTGGGTCGGAACAGCCGCCAAACTGGGACCTTCGCACGTGGCGTTCTGGCTGCTGGGAATCGCGCTGTTTTACCTGCCTTCGGCCGCCGTGGTCATCTATCTGAACCGCGCGCACACGCTCGAAGGAGGCCTGTATGAGTGGACCCGCCTGGGCTTCAATGAACTTACCGGCTTCCTGGTGGGATGGAACATGTGGCTCAACTGCGTCGCGATTCTTTCCTATGTGGGAATCCAGACCATCACCATGCTCGCGTATGTATTGGGGCCGCAATCCGCGTGGATCGCCCAAAGCAAATGGGCGATGGGCGCAGCCACGCTCGCGGTGCTGGGAAGCCTGGTGGCCGTCGCGTTCATCGGCATGGGTTTGGGAAAGTGGATTCAGGATTTCGGCGGAGCGGTGATGGTGCTCGTGTTCTTGGCTTTGATCGCGCTGCCGTTTCACAACCACCTGGCCGGCCGCCCCACCGAGTATCCTCCCTTCACGCTGTCGCTGCCGGCGATTTCGGTGCTCAGCTTGAACCTGCTGGGAAAAATGAGTTTCGGCGCCCTGGCCGGATTCGATTCCATGGCGATCTTCGCGGGCGAATGTCGCGACGCGAGCAAAGCCATCGGCCGCAGCGTGCTGATTGCCGCGCCCGTCATCGCCGCGATGTTCGTGCTGGGAACCAGTTCCGTAGTGGCGCTGGTTCCCAGGGACAAGATCGACCTGGTCAGCCCGATCTCCCAGGCGCTGTCGATGGGCACGCGCCCCGGCGATCCGGGAGTGTCGCTGATTCCCCTGGTCATCGCGGCGCTGTTGTTCGCCTATCTCGCGTCGCAGGCTTTGATCTTCGCCGAAGCGACCCGATTACCGCTGGTCGCGGGTTGGGACAAACTGCTCCCGGAATGGTTTGGGCGCCTGCATCCGCGCCGCAAAACGCCCACCAACTCGATTGTGTTCCTCGGTGCGGTGGCGTTTCTCATCGCGATTGCCGGCGTCGCCGGCGCGGGGCAGCAGGAAGCGTTTCAATTGTTGCAGAACGCATCCGGCATTTTTTATGCGCTCGCGTATCTGGCGATGTTCGCGCTCCCGCTCGCGGGGCGCCAGCGGAAGATCGCCAAGCCGGCGTTGTGGCTGCGGGCAGCCGCTGTTTCCGGTTTCCTGATCACGGCGATGTACCTGGTCCTGGCTTTGTTCCCCATCATCGACGTGCCGAATCCCCTGGTGTTCACCTTGAAAATCGGCGGATTCGTGCTGGCTTGCGAACTGGCCGCGGCGGGCTTGTTCCTGTCCTACCGGCGCCGGTCGGCGGCGAATGCCAACGCCGCAGGAGTCAATGCGGTCGAGGGTTGAATACGCCGGTTGGCGCGCGGCTCGGTTTCGGGTTTTTCGGCGGGCTTTATTTGGACGCCGGCGCGACGCGCACATCGTGCAGCGAATAGTCGCCGTCGTAAACGGTCGCCGTGATCTGGTCGCCGGGCTTGACCTTGTCGAGAACCGATGGTTTATCGACTTTATAGTCCATGGTCATCGCGTCCATCCAGCCGTCCACTTTTTCGCCGTCCACGGTAAGGCTTTGCGTGTTCTTATGGACGGCTTCCACTTTCCCGTGGAAAGTGTATGCCTTCTTGTTGTTGGACGATTGTCCGCAGCCGGCGGCGGTGAAGGCCACGCACAGGGCGGCAATCGAAATGACGCGGCGAATTGGGATCATGAAGGCCTCCAGCAAATTATAAATCTTTGCGACCCGGCCGCGACAGATGCGTTGATTCACGCGACCCTCCCTCCCGGTTTCCGGGGAACCCGCGTGAACCGCGGCCCGGCGGCTGGCGGCTGTCCAGCGCCCGTCTGATCTGCGCGAAAATGGATGCGTGAAGCTGGCCGCTGCGATCATCGCGATCGCCTGGTTCGCGTACGCGCAAACGCCGGTCGAGCTCGCCTACGCCTGCCCCGCAGCCGACATCGATTCCTTCGGCCTGTCCTGCTCGCCCGACGAGCCCTGCGCCGTGCTCCTGGAGCTTTCCTTCGCGGAAACTTCCGGCGCAAGAATTTTCGTCACCGGAAACCTGCACACGGAAACCACCACGCTGTACGGAATCCTGCTCGCAAGCGACGACGGCGGCCACACCTGGTCTGAACCGCTGCCGCGGATGCGCGCATCCACCATCGAGCAAATCCAGTTTCTCGACCTCGCCCATGGCTGGATCAGCGGCCAAGCCATCGAGCCGCTGCCGCGCGATCCTTTTCTGCTGATCACCTCCGACGGCGGAAATACCTGGATCAAGAAACCCATCTTCGACGATGCCCGCTTCGGGGCGATCGCGCAGTTCTGGTTCGAATCGCCCACCGCCGGACGCCTGGTGCTGGAGCATTCGGAAAAGCACGACGTCTACCGGACCAACACTGGCGGCGAAAGCTGGGAGCGTGAAGAGAGTTCCGGCCAGCCGGTGACGCTGAAGGGCCGCGAGGCCGCACAGGAATTTCGCCTGCGCCCCGACGGCAAGGTGTTTCATCTCGAGCGCCGCGCGGATCCGGGCTGGCAGCCGGTTGCGAGCTTCAAAATCCACGTGGCCGATTGCAAGTAGCGTCACCAACGCGCGGGCACTGGTCCATGCCTAAGCGCGGGGCCACTGATTTAAGCAACTATCTGACGATTTTGATCGATGCGTCGCCGCGCGGAGGAAAACCCGGAACGGTTTATCTCATCGAACCGGAGTTCGATTCGGCGGCGCGCGCCGCGGATGCGCACTCGATGACCCCCGGCGCGGTTTTCGCGACCTTGCGCGCGATCGGCGGGAATCCCGGGCGCGTCCTGATCGTCGGCTGCGAGCCGGCGAGCGTCGAAGAGGGTATCGGGTCGAGCGAGCCGGTGGAAAGCGCAATCGATGAAGCGGTAAGACTCGTTCAGGAACTGATCGCGCAAGTTCCGGTAAAATGAGAATCGCGCCACCGTAGCTCAGTTGGCAGAGCGGCAGTTTTGTAAACTGCGGGTCGGGGGTTCAAGTCCCTCCGGTGGCTTTGCTTTGCAAAATCCCCGCCGTCCTGCGGCAACCGAACGAAGCCGTGATTCACCCCGCTCCCGTCCACGTACCAACCCGTGACCTCGCCCCCCCAGGTTCAGGGTGCGTCGTCGCACTCGTCAGGCTGCGGCTTCCCTGACACGCGGGTCCCCTGCGCCTTCCGTGTAAAGCGCCGCTCCCGCCAGCGTCCCGGCGACCCACTCGACAACACCGCCCAGCGTCGTGTAAAGCGTCAGGTGTCTCGAAAACAGACCTGTGGCAAACATGAGTGCTGCGTTCGGTAGCAGCACTCCCACAAACCAGACCGCCAGCCCGGCATAGATTGCCGTCTTCGGTCCGGCTCCATAACGGCTCCGAATCGATGCGTAAAGCCAGATTGCGAAAATCCCGATAGCCAGTCCGATAAGATTAAACCAGATCCACTGGTTCCCGGAAAATTCGGATTTTCCCAGCGCTTTCATTCCGTCGGCCCATCGCGGCGCCAGGATCACCCCATCCACCAGGAACCCCAGCGCATCGGAAACAACCCCGGCAACAATCCCGCCGAGGATCAAACGGCTTGTGTTTATTTGTCCCATTCCCGCCTCCTTGTCGAACCCTGGTAGTATACGCGCCTGTGCCGCGCAGAACAACGGACTACCATCGCAAGGAACGGTTCGCGACGGCAAGGTCGCGTGAAGAAATGGATTATGTCCGCATTGATCCTCGCTCGTAAGACACGCCGGAGATGTTTGACGGCTCACATTCGGGAGTCTGGCTTCCGCGAAAATACCACTTCTCCTGCCATCCGCACCTCGCGCACGCTCTCGGCGGAGGCCATCGTGAACAGCGCCTCAAGCGCCTGGGTGGGGTCTTCTACCCGCTTGAGGGCCCCGGCGAGCACGCTCCCTTCGGGCGCGCGCAGATAAACGATATCGGCCGATTTGCCGGCTTCGAGACTCCCCGTTTCGGTTTCGAGGCCCAGCGCTTCCGCGCCCGCAAGCGTGGCGCGATACAACATCTCGCCTGCATCCATCCGCACTCCATCTGCCGCGACCCGCTGCATCAGGTACGCCGCGAACGCCTCCCGCATCACGCTGGCGCCGCTCCCGGCGCCCACATCCGTCCCCAGCGCGAACCGCACTCCCGCATCGAGATGCCGGCGCATCGGAAAAATTCCGCTCCCCAGCGACGCGTTGCTCGACGGGCAATGCGCGATCGAAACTCCCCGCGCCGCCATCCGCTCCAGCTCGGCTTCCCGCGGATGAACGTTGTGCGCCAGCACCACGCGCGCTTCGTTTTGAAGAAATCGCTCATAAACCCCGAAATAATCCTGAGCCCACCCGAACCGCCGCGCCACGTCTTGGATCTCGCCGGGCTGCTCGTTGATATGCGTCTGAAACCACAGCCCCGGATGCTCGCGCGCGAGCGTCTGGCACACTTCGAGCATCGCCTCGGAAGCCGAAACCGCAAATCGCGGAGTGATCGCGTAGCGCGGGAATTTCTTTATGAGCAGTTTCGACGCGCGATACGCATCTTCCGGTTTTTGAAGCAGTTCCGGAGGCAGCGCGCGATCTGAAAAAACGAACCCACTGATCGCCCGCAGCCCCGTTCGCTCGGCGGCTTCAAACAGCGCGACGGTCGCCGGAACAAAATGCGCGCCGAAAATCAGCGCGGTGGTGGTTCCGTTGGAGACCAGCGCGTGGACGAAATCCCGTGCAATTTCCGTCGCATAGCTGATATCGGCCATGCGCGCTTCTTCCGGCAGCGCGAACCGGTCGAGCCAGTCGAGCAGGCTGCGGCCCAGCCGGCCGATGATTCTAAGTTGCGGAAAATGAACGTGCGCATCGACGAAACCCGGCAGCAGAAATCCGCCCCGCAGGTCGATCGTTTTCGCGTCCGGAAACGGCTTGTAATCACCGCAATAGACGATGCGGCCGGCATCGATGGCGAGCGCGCCGTCGGAGAAGGTTCGATGGACGTCAAAAATCGGCGCGCGCAGAACCTCCATCACGATTCGGTGATGAGCCGCTTGAGCGCGTCGTTGAGCGAAGCGATTCTTTTTTCAATCTCTTCGAGGTCCGGTTCGGGAGCGAACAACTGGCGGCGGGCGAATTCGGAAATGCTGGGCGCCTGGCTGGATTGAAAGCAGTTCAAAAAGCGCTCATATTCGGCGCGCCGGAGGCGGAAAACCAGCACCTTTGTTTTCTGCGGGATGGAGTTGCGGCGCCGGCCATAGCCGGAAAAGGCGTGCTCGCCGAACTTGTGCAGCTCGTCGCGCCAGCGCCGGACGGTCTCGATTTCTTCATGACACGGCTCTCCGTTTTCAAAACGCTGAATCGCGGCGAGTTTTTCCTCTCGCGAAATTTTGCGGCGCATCAGTACGCTCCGCGGGCGAGCAGGACCGCGGCCACGGTTCTCGCCAGAATATATAAGTCCAGCCAGGGCGACCAGTTTCTTATGTAATAAGTATCCAATGCTTCCTGAACTTGCGTGTCGCCGTCGCTGCGCGCGGAGACCTGCCATAATCCGGTCAATCCGGGTAAAACGCGCGTGCGTAATTTACGAAAATCGGGTGAAAAATGCGCTAAATGATAGTCGGGAAACGGCCGCGGACCGACTAAACTCATTTCACCTCTCAATACGGCCCACAGTTGCGGAAGCTCGTCGAGGCTGGTGCGGCGCAGGAGCTTTCCGATCACGGGCAGAATCCGCGGGTCGTGCGGAAGCTTAAAAAATCTTCTCCAAATGGCCTGGTCATTGGGATGGTTCGCCAGCCAATCGGCCAACAATTGGTCGGCATTGGCGAACATGGTGCGAAGCTTCCAGACGGAGAGGCGGCGGCCGTCAAAGCCTTCCCGCTCCTGGCGATAGAACACCGGGCCGGGGCTGGACAGCTTGATCCAGATTCCCGCAATCAACAAAATTGGTATGCTTAACCCAGCCAATGGGAGGGAAATGGCCTGGTCCATAAATCGTTTTAAGGCGATATTCCGGCGAATTAATAGATTTTTCTTAATTTCCAGACCTAAATTCCCATTTAAGTCGCGCGCCGTTACCCACAAATTCGCGAGCGCGTGGATATCGGGGAGAACCAGGACGCGGGGAAAATTGAGGTCGTGGAGGAAGGCGTCGAGGCGCTTTTTGGTGATAGCGACGATGGCGCATTCGGCCCGATCCTCGAAATCGCGGGCGAGCGAGAGCGGGCCGGCGACGGAAATATTCTCGATTTTGGAGTGCCAGGTGGCGGGGTTGTCGTCGAGGAAGGCGACGGGTTTGATTCCGAGCTGGGGATCGCGCAGCAGGGTGCGGGCGATGGTTTGTCCGGTAGGGCCGGCACCGAGGATGACGGCGGAGATGCCCCAGCGGCCGCGCGCTATTAATAAGGACCGGGTAAAAGTCTCGGCGAGCGGCGGAAGAACCAGGGCGAAGGCGAAAGTGGCCAGCAGGACTCCGCGCGAAAGCACGCCGCGGCTGACGAGATTGTCCCAGGCGACCAGTCCGCCGAAGACGGCGAGGGTGGAAAGAGTGCGGCGGCGGAGACGCTCGACGGGCGAGAGGAGGTAGCCGGGGTAGATGCCGAGCTGATAGTGAACGATGGGGACGATCAGGATCGCGATGGCGACGGCGGTGTACTGCTGGGGTCCGATGCCGGAGGTGAAGAACGGCGCGAGGATGCGGCGGACGGCGAGACCGAGGATGAAGGCGAGCTCGAAGGCGGCGATATCGGAGGCGAGGATGGTCCAGGGCGCCCAATCGGTGGAGCGGCGAGTGGAGACGGCGAGTGCGGGGCGGGCGGCTGTGCTCA
>JASHWA010000012.1 GCA_030044325.1 Bryobacteraceae bacterium | reverse complement strand
CATTCTTCTACGGGTTTGCGTGAACAGGCAGGGCCACGGCCGGCGGCTGTCGAGCGCCGGCTGTGGTCAGCGAGCGGGCCCATTACAATTGAAGATATGGAGCCCCGCTCTGACCGGCTGTTGCGGCGCAGCCGCGTGGCGCTGGCGCTCGGCTTCGGCGGCGTGCTGATCGTCATGGCGCTGGCCGGAACCGACGCGCTGCGCGTGCTTCACGATTTCCACCAAAACGACGACGCGATCCGCCGGCGCTTCCTTTCGCAGAACCACGTGCTCAACGATATCCGCTCGGAAGTTTATCTGTCCGGCACCTACATTCGCGATTTCCTGCTGGAGCCGGATAGCTCGCGCGCGGCGGACTATCGCGCCAGCCTGGAACAGGTGCACCGGCAGATGGACGCCGCGCTGGCGACTTACGGCAAAGAGGTTTCCCCGGCGGAAAACGTTCACTACACCGCACTGGGGGGCGAACTGGCCCAGTACTGGGGCATACTCGCGCCCATGTTCCGCTGGAGCCCGCAGGAGCGCCGCACCCTCGGCTACGCCTTTCTGCGCGATGAAGTTTTTCCGCGCCGCCAGAACATGCTGACCCTGGCCGACCGCATCGCCGCGATCAACGAACAGCAGTTGAACGCCGGAAACGACGAGCTGGCGCGTCTGCTGGGCCGTTTTCAAATGCGCTTCGCGATCACGCTGCTGGCCGCGCTGGCCTTCGGCTCGGCGATGGCCGTTTTCAGCATGCGCCGGATTTTGAGGGTCGAAGGCCAGGCGCACGAGCGTTATGTCGAAGCGCTCCAGGCGCGCACACAGCTCAAGGAGCTTTCCGCGCGGCTGGTGCAGGCGCAGGAAACCGAGCGGCGCTCGCTTTCGCGCGAACTGCACGACGAAGTCGGCCAATCGCTCTCGGCCGTTCTGGTGGAACTGCGCAATCTTTCCACGGGTCTCGCCGCGCGAAGCGAAAATCAGTGGCGCAACCAGGTGGAAACCATCAAGGGACTGGTCGAAAGCACCATTCGCGTGGTGCGCAACATGGCGCTGCTGCTGCGCCCGTCCATGCTCGACGATCTGGGCCTGGTTCCGGCGCTCAAATGGCAGGCGCGCGAAGTTTCCAAGCGCACCTCGATGGACGTGAGCGTCACGGCCGAACTGCCGGACCAGGATTTGCCCGACGAATACAACACGTGCATCTACCGGGTGGTGCAGGAAGCGCTGCACAACTGCACCAGCCACGCCCGCGCGTCGAGCGTGCGCATCCGCGTCGAGCAGCACGAGGACCGGCTCACGCTGACCATTCAGGACGACGGCCGGGGGTTCGACGCCCGCAACGTGAAGGGTCTCGGGCTGCTCGGCATCCAGGAGCGCGTCGCGCGGCTGGGCGGAATTTCGCAGGTGCGCTCCGCGCCGAAATCCGGAACCACGCTCACCATTGAACTCCCCATAAACGGTAAACGCAATGACGGAAACCAAGATCTCCATGAGGCAGATACGCATCCTGTTAGCGGATGATCACAACGTGATGCGGAGAGGGCTGCGGCTGCTGCTCGAAAGCCAGCCGCAGTTCACCGTGATCGCCGAAGCCTCCGACGGCCGCCAGGCGGTGGATAAGGCGGAGGCGTCCAATCCGGACGTCGTGGTGCTGGATATCGCCATGCCGAATTTGAGCGGAATCGAAGCCGCGCAGCGCATCCGTTCGCAATGTCCCAACGCCGCGGTCATCGTGCTCAGCATGCACTCCGACGAAGGCTACGTGCTTCGCGCGCTCAAGGCGGGCGCCAAGGGATACCTGCTCAAGGATTCGGCCGAAGGCGACCTGATCGAGGCGATCCAGGCCGTCAGCCAGGGCAAGACCTTTTTCAGCCCCGAAATCTCCCAGATGCTGGTGGAAGATTACGTGCGCGAGATCCGCACGCGCGGCATCGAAGACAGCTACGAGCTGCTCACCTCGCGCGAGCGCGAAATCCTGCAGCTCATCGCCGAAGGAAAGTCGAATAAAGAAGTCGCCACTCTGCTGAATTTGAGCCTGTACACCGTCGAAACGCATCGCCGCAATCTGCAGGACAAGCTGAACCTGCATAGCCTGGCGGAATTGATTCTCTACGCGGTCCGCAAGCGCGTGATCTCCTGACCCTTGACGCCGCTCGCACGCTCGTTTTATTCGCGCGACGCGGTGAAAGTCGCGCGCGAATTGCTGGGAAAAGTGATTCGCCACGGCGGGACTTCCGGCCGCATCGTCGAAACCGAGGCGTATCTTGAAACAGGCGATCTGGCGGCACATTCGGCTCACGGAGTGACCCCGCGCACGCGCGTGATTTTTGGTCCGCCCGGACACGCCTACGTGTATTTCATTTACGGAAAGCACGCGTGCCTGAACCTGGTGGCGGAGCCGGAAGGCTCGGCCGGCTGCGTCCTGATTCGCGCGCTCGCGCCGCTTGAAGGAATCCCGCAAATGCGCCGGCGCCGCGGAATCGAGCGGATCGAAAACCTGGCGAACGGTCCCGGAAAGCTGACCGAAGCGCTGGGAATCACGCTGCGCGACAACGGGGTCGACGTAACGCGCGGCCGCATTCTGGTTTGCGAGGACGATTTCGGGAACATCGAGACCGGCGTTTCAGCGAGAATCGGAATCACCAAATCGGCCGACCTTCCGCTGCGTTTTTTCGTCAAAGGGAGCCGGTTTATAAGCCGCAAATGAATATTGGCCGTAAATCGAATTCACGCTTGTTCACGGCCAAAAATTATTCGTAGCGCAGCGCTTCGGTCGGATTCAAGCGCGCCGCGCGGCTGGCCGGGAGCAGGCCGAAAATCAGACCCACCAGCAGCGATACGGTGAAGGCCACCGCGATCGACACCCACGAAATCGGAATGGCGATATCGTCGGTGAAAAACTGCACGCTCAGCGGAATCGCGATCCCGATCAGAATTCCCGCCAGGCCCCCGGTAACGCTGATCAGCACTGCTTCGGCCAAAAATTGTTCCAGCACGTCGCGCCGCGCCGCGCCCACCGCCATGCGCAAGCCGATTTCGCGCGTCCGCTCCGTCACCGTCACCAGCATGATATTCATGATGCCGATTCCGGAGATGATCAGCGCGATGGCCGACACCACCACCAGCACCGCGGTCAACACTTCCGCAACGCGCTTGGCGGTGGCCAGAATCTCCGTCAGATTCTGCACCGAATAGCGCGCGCCGGCGCGGTGCCGGCCTTCGAGAATCGACTGGATTTCCGCCGTGACCGCGTTCACGTCGCTGGGCGTGCGCGCTTCGGCGTACAGCGGGTCGATGCGCTCGATCTGGCCCGAGAACAGCTTGAACGCGGTGATGGGGATCAGCACCGTGTCGCCGGTGAGCTCCGACATTCCGAAGCTCGACACGCGCTCGCGGAACGTTCCGATCACGGTGAACTGGAGCCCGTGCAGGCGAACCACTTTTCCCAGCGCCGCTTCCTGGCTCCCGTACAGGCGCCGGGCGAGTTTCTCGATCAACAGGGCCACATGGCTGCGCTGGCGCACATCGGCGGCGTCGAAAAACCGTCCGGCGAGCGCCTCCACGTTGCGCACCACTGGATAATATTCATCGGTCCCGCTGATGGTCACGTCTTCATCGTGACCTTCGATGCGCAGCCGGTCGAGCCCGTTCATCACTCCCGTCACCGCGACCACGCGCGATCCGAGCTTGTCGCGCACCGCGTCCACATCGGCCTCCTTCACGTAATCCGCGTCGGCGGTGGCGGTGGCGCCGTTGTTGCCGGCTTCGTAATTCGCGTAGATCAGGTTCGAGCCGATGCGCTGGATCTGATCGATGATGTAATCGCGGCTGGTGAGCGAAATGGTGACCACCAGGATGACCGACGCGTTTCCGATGACCAGGCCGAGGCCGGTGAGAAACGCGCGGAATTTGTTCGCGCGCAGGGCCTCGATGCTGGAACGGAGGGCTTCGAGGTGCCGGAAAGTGCGCATTATTTATGCGATTTTCCGGAGCAGCTTTTCCGCCTGCTCCCGGGGAGGATCGTTCGGCGTGAGCGGGGCGCGCAGATATTTTTCCAGAAGCGCGCGCGCCTCGGCCAGGTTGCGATGCTGCTCGACGTAGGTTGCCGCGCGGTTGAACGCGACCCGCGGATCGCCGGGCGCGATGCGGGCGGCCTGCTCGAACAGTTCGTCGCTTTCACGGATCTGGCCGTGCTCGCCCAGGTATCTCGCCAGCGCGACGAAGCGCGAAGCCTCGCGGGGCGCCAGTTGGAGCGCGCGCCGCAGCTGCAGCTCCGCCGCCGGGTAATCCTTACGCCGCTCCTCGATCACGGCTCGCGCGTAGTGGCCCTCGGCCGGATCGGCTTTCGCGATCACGCCCGCGAGCGATTCGGCTTTCGCGAATCCACCTCCCAAAAACCCCGGCGCGTCGAGATAAAAATCCAGCAGATCGCCGGTCGCCTCTTTATTCGAAGGGTCGAGCCGCACCGATTTTTCCAAACTCTCGCGCGCCTTGGTCGCGTAGCCGGGAGCGGTGAAGGGATTCGCGGTTTCCGCCCTGCGCCCATAAGCGCGACCGAGCCACATCAGGATTTGCGCATTATTCGGATCCAGCGACGACGCTTTTTCAAGCGTCTCCGTCGATTTCTTGTACTCGCCGAGCATAAAATAATCCTGCCCCATGAGCTGGAGCGCCGCCGCATCCTTGCCAGGCGCTTTCACCAGCACATCGAGCGAGTGTTTGTACTCGGTGCGCTGAAACAGTTCCCGGGCCTGCTGTTCGGCCGGCGAAGCGGCAAGCGCGAGCCCGGAAATAGCGGCAAAAGCCAACACTTGACGCATCAGAGCCTCTTGTAACGCTAACGATTAGTCTACTATTTGGATGCTTGGAGGCGGAATCGGGATACGATGCGTTTTCAAAAAAAAATCGCGTCAGCGCGATCCGGCCGGCGATTCCGCCCGGCGTCCCTGCCCGCGTAACGCGACGCGGCGATCGAACCGGCCGAGGGGAACGAAGCGGTAACGGATCAGCGTCCACAGCGCTTCGACGCCGTCCCGCCAGCGGATCTTTTTGCCTTCGAGAATTCCGCGCGGATTATAGGAAATCGGCACTTCGGTGATGTTATAGCCCAGGCGCCGCAGCTTGGCGGTGATCTCCGGGCAGAACTCGAAGCGCGAGGAGCGCAGCTCCATCGCATCGATCACTTCGCGATGGAACGCCTTGTAGGCGGTGGCTTCGTCGGTGATCCGGGCGCCGAACAGCGCGTTGGCCGTCCAGGTGAGAATCCGGTTGGCGATCCGGTTGGCCAGCTTCATGCCGCGCAGCGGCTTCCAAAAACGCGAACCGTAGACCACCTTGGCGCGCCCGGACGCGATCGGCTCCAGGATCTTCACGTAGTCGGCCGGATCGTACTCGAGGTCGCCATCCTGAATCAGGATGATGTCGCCTGTCGCGCGCGCGATTCCGATGCGCAGCGCCGTCGCCTTTCCGAAATTCGCGATGGAATGGTGCACCACGAGCAGCGGCGACTGCACGTACCGCCGGACCACTTCGCCGGTGCCGTCGGTCGAGCCGTCGTCGATAATGATGACTTCCTTTTCGCAACCCTCGGGCAGGGGCGCCGCGAGCACGCGCTCGAGCACCATCGGCATGGTGAGAAATTCGTTGTAAACCGGGATCAGGACGGAGACTTTCATGCGGAGAAACCGCTTGTTGGTCCATTGTATCGATTAGCAACGCTCGCCGTGGGCTCTCGCGAAAGTAAGTCGTAACGGCGGTGAACGCACGTTTCAGGCACTGCCCGGCGCTGCGCGACGCGCCTGGCGTGGTAACGTTATACAGTAGTCCGAAACAGGAGACCCAGCCCATGATTCGATTGAAAGTGAATGGTGTCGCCCGTCAATTCGACGGCGAGCCGGAGATGCCCCTGCTCTGGTATCTGCGCGACATTCTTGAGCTTACCGGCACGAAATATGGATGCGGCATCGCGCAGTGCGGCGCCTGCACGGTGCACATCGAGGGAAAAGCGATGCGTGCCTGCATCACTCCCATGAAGGAGGCGGCCGGGAAATCCATCACTACCATCGAAGGGCTGGGCGCCAAGAGCGAACATCCGGTGCAGCGGGCGTGGCGCGAGTTGAACGTCCCGCAGTGCGGATATTGTCAAAGCGGGCAGATGATGCAGGCCGCGTCGCTGCTCAAGGCGAAACCCCGGCCGACCGACAAAGACATCGACGATGCGATGCGCGGCAATATCTGCCGCTGCGGAACCTACCAGCGCATTCGCGCCGCGGTGAAACTGGCGGCGGGCGCGCACCATCATGTGCGTCCCACGGGCGGCGCGGCGGAAGATCGCGCTGAAAATCGCAGCAGCGGGGAGGTGCAGGCATGAGCCGCGAAACGGTCACCGTGGTCAGCCGCCGCGGGTTTCTCGAAGGCGTTTTTTCGGCTGGAGCGCTGGTGCTTGCGTCGCGCATTCTGCCCGAAAACGCCCAAGCCGCCAACACCGTGGATGAAGCCGCGTGGCATCCCAGCGTTTATCTCGGACTGGAACCCGACGGCCGCGTGATCATCGTCGCGCACCGGTCGGAAATGGGCACGGGCATCCGCACCGCGCTTCCCATGGTCGCCGCCGACGAGCTCGAAGCGGATTGGAAGCGCGTCACCATCCAGCAGGCGGTCGGAAACCGCAAGTACGGCGATCAGAACACGGACGGCTCGAATTCGATCAAGAGTTTCTTTCAGCCGATGCGCGAAGCGGGCGCGACGGCGCGCATGATGCTGATTTCGGCCGCGGCGGCGAAGTGGAGCGTTCCGGAATCGGAGTGCGCGGCGAAAAATCACGAGATCGTGCACACCTCGAGCGGACGGAAATTCGGCTACGGAGAGCTGGTCGCGGCCGCGGCCGCGCTGCCGGTTCCCAAAAAGCAGGACCTCAAGTTCAAGCCGGCGTCCGAATACCGCTATATCGGCAAGGACATTCCGATCACCGATCTCGACGACATTTTGGCCGGCAAGGCGGTTTACGGCATCGACGCGAAAGCGCCGGGGATGGTCTACGCGTCGATCGAGCGCTGCCCGGTGATCGGCGGGAAATTGAAAGCGGTGGACGATTCGGAAGCCAAGATGGTTCCCGGCGTGTTGCAGACGGCGATCATCGAGCCGTTCAAGCCACCGTATATGTTCAAACCGCTGGGCGGCGTGGCGGTGATCGCGAGTAACACCTGGGCCGCGATGCAGGGCCGCAAGAAACTCAAGCCCGAATGGGATTTCGGTCCCAGCGCGAGCTACGATTCGGCCGCGTATAAAGACGAGCTGAAACAAGCCACGCGCGTCGCCGGACGCGTGGAGCGGAACCAGGGCGACGTCGACGCCGCGTTCGCCAACGGGGCCAAGACGTATGAAGCCGACTACTACGTTCCGCACCTGGCGCACGCCGAGATGGAGCCTCCGGCCGCGGTGGTGCAGTTCGACAACGGCAAAGTGACGGCATGGGCCGCGACGCAGGATCCGCAGACCGTGCAGCAGACCGTCGCGCAGGCGCTGGGAATCAAGAGAGACGACGTGACGTGCCACGTCACGCTGCTGGGCGGAGGATTCGGCCGGAAGTCGAAGCCGGATTACGTCGCCGAAGCGGCGGTGCTTTCGAAGCAGCTTGGCGGGAAACCGGTGAAGGTGGTGTGGAGCAGGGAAGACGACATTCATTTCGATTATTTCCATTTTCCGGCGTGGATGTATTTGAAAGCCGCGCTCGATGAAAAGGGCCGGCCGACGGCGTGGCTGGGCCGCAGCGCGTATCCGCCCATGGTTCAGGCGCTGAACACGCCGCAGA
>JASHWA010000146.1 GCA_030044325.1 Bryobacteraceae bacterium | reverse complement strand
CTCCAGCAGAGCTCGCTTCTGCTTCATCAGCCGAGAGTTATTCTGAGCAAGAAGATGTCGACAAGCAATAAGATTTCAGCAAACAGCAAGTGTGCTAATCGCGAATTGTCTCAATGGAGGGGGTCACCCCATCTCCCTGTGCTCGTTCTGTGCTTGTCCTGGCGGGAACGCGGTTACCGTGGCTTGCCGTCGCTACTCCAGCGAACTGACGGGCAAAAACTTACCGCTGAGTGCCGGTCACGGACGGCTTTTGAGTCCCGTGCGTCTGCTAGTTCCGCCACTCCAGCGAAGTGCTGACTCATTTGAGCTTGGCAGAAGCTTCGAAAAAAGGTGCTCCGGGGCGAGGGCGACGGAGGGCGGCGCGGTTCCTGCCGGGACCCGGGAGGGACGCCTGATAGAATCGGGCTGTGTTGCGACGGAGCGCGGTCGGGATTCTGCTGGGTGGATTTTCGCGGCTGGCCTCGAGCAGGAGTCTCGATCCATACCTCAACTCGCCGCGGGCGGCCGCGGTTTTGATCGACTGCGGAACCCGGCGGCTGATCGCGGTTGCGCGCGCGGCGGCGTTTCGATCACTCGAGCCGCCCGGCTCGACGCTCAAACCGTTGGTCTTGGCGGCGCTGCTCGAAAGCGGCCGGCTGAATGCGGCGGAAACGATGGTGTGCCCGCGGCGGCTGCGCATCCGGGGGCGATCGTTCGATTGCGCGCATCCCGAATTGGCCGAGCCGGTGAATGCAGCGCTGGCTCTCGCGTATTCGTGCAATTGTTATGTCGCGCACGCGGCCGAGCGGTTCCGGCCGGGCGAGCTGGCGCGCGAGCTGGAACGCTTCGGACTGGCGTCTCCCACGGGATTGGCGGGTGAAGATGAAGCGCACGGGAGAATTCGCGCGGCCATGGACCCCGACGATCAGCGCATGCAGGCGCTGGGCGAATACGGCGTGGAGGTGACGCCGGCGGAAATCGCGATGGCTTATGTGCGGCTGGCCTTGAAAACCGGCACGCCCGGCATGCGCGCGATTCGCGAAGGGATGGAAGGCGCGGTCGAGTTCGGCACGGCGCGGAAGGCGCGCGTTGCGGGCGTCCCCATCGCGGGAAAAACCGGCAGCGCGATGTCGCAACGGGGCGAGCCGGTGGCGTGGTTCGCGGGATTTGTCCCTTCGGCATCGCCCCAAGCGGCGCTGGCGGTGATGCTGCCGGGGAGATCGGGAGGATCGGACGCCGCGCCCGCCGCTCGCAAGATTTTTGAAGCGTATACGGCGGGGACGCTGTGAAACGGGCGTGGTTATTTCTCGCCGCGCTTCCCTTGGTTGCGCAGAACGTGAAAGTGCAGATCCGGACGGGAGCCGGCGTCGAAGTGGCCGCGCTGCCGCTTGAGCAATATGTCGCGGCCGTGCTGGCGGGCGAGAGCAGCGTATTTCAATCGGACGAGGCGCTGAAGGCGATGGCCGTCGCCGCGCGAACCTACGCGTTGCGGATGCGCGGCCGTCATGCAAAGGACGGATTCGATTTATGCGACACCACGCATTGCCAGCGCATCGAGCTCGAAAATATCGCGCCGCGGCTGCGCGCGGCGGCGGGCGAAACCGACGGCGAACTGTTGTGGTATCGCGGACGGCTGGCGTTCACGCCCTATACGCGAAACTGCGGCGGACGCACGGAAGACGCCGCGGCGCTGTGGCCGGATCTGGCCGCTCCGTATCTCAAGAGCCGCGACGATCCCTACTGCGCGCGCTCGGCATGGCAGTGGAGCGGCGATCCGCGCCGCATCCTGCGCGCGCTCGGTGAGAGCGGCCTGCGCGCACCGGAGGGGCTGGATGCCGTGGCGATCGCGCGCCGCACCGCTTCGGGCCGCGCCGCGATTCTCGATCTCGAAGGCGCCGGCGGCTCGGCGCGGATCAGCGCGGATTCCTTCCGTTTCGCGGTGGGACGGAGGCTCGGGTGGAACACGCTGCCGAGCGATCGTTACCGGGTGGGCGAAGCGAACGGGCGCATTGTTTTTGAGGGCGAGGGCAGCGGTCACGGCGTGGGTTTGTGCCAGGACGGCGCGGAGCGGATGGGCTTGGACGGGCGCAATTATCGCGAAATTCTGGCGTTTTACTACCCGGGCACGGTGGCGGGGGTGACGGCGCGGGGAATCTCATGGCGGCAATTGCGCGGCGAGTCGATCGCGATGTTCACGACCGAACCGGATTCCGATCGTCGAGTGCTGGCCGCGGCCGAGCGCATGGAGCAGCGCATTTCCGAGCGCACGCAGTGGCCTGCGCCGCGGCAAATCGAGCTGCGCGTCTATCCGGATCTCGACACTTTTCGCAATGCGACGGGGGAACCGGGATGGGTCGCCGCGTATACCACGGGCGATACGATCCATTTGCAGCCGGTTCGCGTGCTGCGCGCGAAAGGAACGCTCGAACGAACGGTGGAGCACGAGATGGCGCATGTATTCATCGAGTCGCAGGCGGGTCCCGCGCGATTGCCGCTGTGGTTTGAGGAAGGCTTGGCCTCCTATCTCGAAGGCGGCGCGGGCGGAGGCGCGGCGCGCATTCCGGGCGAAGCGGATTTACGCGAGACGTCCGATCCTGCGCGGGCGCGGCGCGCTTATGCTCAAGCGCAGGCGGAAGTCGGATGGCTCGCGCGGCGCTACGGAGAAGCGGCCGTATTCGATTGGGTGAAGCGCGGTTTGCCGGCCGAGGTGGCCAGCGCGAGCGCCAGCCACGCCGCGCCGAAAAGCAAATAAGCGAGCGAAGCCCGCACGGCGAGGCTGAACATCTCGAACGCGAAGTTCCCCATGTGCGGCTTCCAGCTTAGAATTTCAAGCGGCAGCCACAGTCCGCACAGCAAAAGCGCGGGCGTCACGAGCCAATACCACCAGCGGCGCAGATTTCCCGCGGCGCCGGCGAAACCGGACCATCCGCGGATCGCTATGGACGCAAGCATGGGAAGCAACAGCGCGGGCAGGAGAGCCCAGCGGATCACCCCAAGCGCCGCGTCGAAAATCCTGAGGACCGATCCCGGCGCGACAGGCGTGCGGAAGGTCATGGTCAAAAGTGACGCGAGCGTGAAGGCCGGATTGGAGCTGTAGTCTTGCCACAATCCGAGAAGCAAGTAGACTGCCGCGCCGGCCAGGGCCACGGCGCCCAGGGGCAGCACATTTCCGCCGGCGATTTTCCAGGCGAGGCGCACCGGCTTTTCGCCACCCAATCCGAAAAACGCGAAGGCCGCGCCGTAGGTGACCGCCGCGGAGACGATCAGCAGGAGCGCGACGATCGCGCTCCAGGCGACCGTCGAGTTGCGGCTCTCCGGAATCCCCAGCCACCAGTAACCGGCGCCGAGAATCGCGGCGTTCGCGGCCAGGTGCGCGATCATGAGCCGTGCCAGCCGCATTACTTTACCTCCAGAACGCGGCTCTCGCTGGTGGCGCTGACGTTGGGCTGATACATGGGAGCGGCGCGGGCCGGGCTTACTTTGAATAGGCCCGGATTGACCACCTTCAACAGGTAAAAATACTGCTGCTGGCCGCGCGCGAAGAAAGTCTGGAAAATCGCCATGCGATCGTCGTGCAGCTCACGCCGCGTAAACTCATAAACCCACCACGGCGGACGGTTGCGCACGGTGTAGAGCTGATCGGCCGCGACAAATTCCGTGCCCGCGGGAATCGGATCCTCAACCATGAGGTACTTCCAGTCCGATCCGGTGACGGTCAGCCGCACCGCCAGGAGATCGCCGCTCGACACGGGACCGTTCAGCGGAACGGTGTCGTAGACGATGCGCTCGCCGGCATGGGCCGGAGTGAGGAGGAAATAATCGCGCAGCAGATTCAGCGAAATCGCGCCGTTCTTTTCCAAGCGCGGTTCCGAAGAATAATATTCGGACCGCACCGAATAATACAGGCGGCCTTCGCCGCTCACCTCCACGCGAATGTGATTGGCGCGCGCATCGAGCCGGCTCTCCTCGAGCCGGATCTCCGCGTTCGCGCCCACCGCCTGATCGATCTTGCGGGCGAGCACGGAACGATTGTTGACGAAAACCGTCGCGGTGAGATTGGGCTTCAGCTCATTGGTCGAGCGCAGGTAATCGGTCAGGCCGTAGATCACCATCGCGGTCTGCTTGGTCGACGACCACCAGTAGCCTTCGTTGCGATGATTCATCAGCCACAGCGCGGCCTTGGGAAGCAGGGCCGCGCCGCGATGTTGCCGCGCGAGCAGCTTGGCCGCGAAGGCGGTCGCCTCGGGCGTGGTGTCCGCTTCGAAATCGAGCATCGGGTCGCGTTGGGCCGGCCACCACGCCTGCTCTTCATCCTGCTGCGCGCGGTTTTCGACCATTCCCGCGATCTCCGCCGCCCGCCCGTCTTTGGCCTGATCGAGGGCCAGTCCAAGCACGGCCAGCCCGTACGGCGACATGCTCCCGCGCGAGCCGTAGGCGCGATTGATGATGGCGGTCTGCCCGCTGCCGGCGAGCGCCAGCGCGTACGCGATGTAGGCGCGCAGATCGGGATTCAGATCGGAATCCGAAGTAAATTGGTGCGCGAGCCAGTTCACGCCGCGATTCAACGCTTCACGATGGATGGTCACGCCAGCCGCCTCAGCCTGCGCGAGGCCCGCGACGACATACGCGGTCATGAAGGGATGCGAGCCGTCGGTCTCCCACCAGCCCCAGCCGCCGTCTTCATGCTGGAAGGCGTACAGGCGCTCGAGGCCGGCGCGTATTTTTTCGTCGAGCGCGGCCTGATCGAGGCGCGCATCGATGCCCAGCTCGCGGACCGTGCTCTGAACGATGATGTCGGGCAGAAAGCTCGACATGGTCTGCTCGACGCAGCCATAGGGAAACGTGGTCAGGAAATCCAGCGCTCCGAACAGCGAACCGGCGATGGACGGCGCAACCTGGATGGACAGCGCGCGCGAGCCGGGCTCGATTGTATCCGGAAAGGTCATGTCGAATTCGGCCTTCGCGCCGGGCGCGAGCGCTCCGCCGCGCGCCTGCGTGAGTTTCACGCCGGGCACATCCACGGGAAGAGTCAGCTCCACCGCATCGGATTCCTGGTTGGTGAGCGCTTTGCCGGTGATGGTTGCCGAGCGCACCTGTTGAACGCGCACGCGCCAGTCCAGCTTGGCTTCGCCGCGGCTGGCGATGTGCACATCTTTCGTGCCGCCGTCGAGAATTTCAAGACCCTGCACGTCGAGCGAAACGCGCGCGGTCTCGGCATCGGCGAGATAATTGTGCACCAGCGCGGAGAGCACCACTTGGTCGCCCTGGACGAAGAATCGCGGCGCGGCGATTCGCAGGATCAGATTCTTTCGAACCAGCGTCTTCACCGTCGCGCCGCCGACTTTGGTATCCGCGGTGACCCCGCGCGCGGTCGCGCGCCAGGTGGTGAGCGAATCGGGAAACTCGACCTTCGCCTGCGCGCGTCCCGCGCTGTCCGTCACCAGGTCCGCGTCCCAGAACGCGGTATCGGGAAACGCCTTGCGGATTTTCGGCAGCACCAGCCGCTCCGGCTTCAACTGGGCCAGCCGCGAGGGGGGCCGCAATTCGGCAAGCTGCATCTGGCGTTTGCCCGATTGCCCGCTGAAATAATATTCGAGCGAGCTGTTGGTCAGCACCGAATTGTAATCGCGCGAGAAAAAGAAATCGACCAGCGACGGCATGGTATCCGGGCGAATGCCGTAAATCGCTTCATCCACCACGCCGAGGCTGAACTCCGCTCCGGCCACCGGTTTTCCGTCGACGCTTTTGGCTTCGATGGTATATTGAGCGCTCTCGCCCGGCAGATATTGCGGCTTGTCGGCTGCGAGGGCGACTTTCATCTCGTGCTGCACCGGCGGAACACGGACGAACTTCATGCCGTTGTGAAATACGCCGTCGCGCACGAATCCGGCGCTCACTTCGATGCCCGGCTCATCGCGCGCGGTGAGGGGAACTTCGAAAGAGACGGTGGATCCGCTCGATCGCAGCAGCTTGTACTGACGGATATTCTGTCCCTCGATCGAGACCCACACCGGCGTGTCGGGGCGGCCCGCGATCAGCAGCTTCGCCGTATCGCCCGCCGCGTAGGATTTTTTATCGGGGATAATCTGCACAATGGGATTGTCGCTTGCAAAGCTCCAGTTGCCGCCCGACACCCACAACAACGTGGTCCCTTCCGGCAGGCGCCCCGCGCCGCCCGTCGCTTCGGCCCGCACGCGATAACTCCCGCCCTGGTTCGGAATTTGCAGCGCGACTTCCGCCGATCCCGTTCCGTCGAGCTCGGCATCGGTGGACGCTTTCACTTCGCGGCGGTCCGGCTCGCGAAAATTCCACGTCTCCAATTGGACATGAACGCGCGTGCGCACCGGCTGATTGGCGTAATCCCGAGCCTGAATGGTGAATGTCCCGGCGCTTCCCGGTTCATAGAAATAGCGCCCCGGCGCCACCTTGATCAGAAACGGCGCATACGTCGCGATGGCCCATCCGGCGCCGTCGATCTCGCGCCGGGCTTCGTCGGTGACGCGCGCTTCGATTCGATAGCGGTAATCGAACTTGTGGTCGGAGACGCTGGTGGGAATGGCGACCGCCAGTTTGCCGTCCGGATCGAGCTGGCCTTCCTGCTCGCCCACCTGATCTCCGCTGTCGTCGTCATCGCCGTTCGCGGCGGGCTCCATCTCCTGGTCGCCCTGGTCATACAGCAGCGGCGACCAATAGCGGCTGCGGAAAATCGAGTACTTCACTGTGGCGCCCGCCACCGGCTCGCCGAAATAGTAGCGTGCCTCGATGATGGCGTGGACCGGCTCGCCTTCGAGCACTCGCGGAGCCGCCGGCGTCACGTGCACTTCGTACTCCGGTTTCTTGTACTCCTCGACTTCGAAATCGCCGGTCACGCGATTTTCGCCGGAGCTTACCTGCACGAAATAATTGCCCAGCGCCGCCTTCGGCGGAAGCGTCACATCGCCGCGCAGGGTGCCATTCGGCGACAGGATCAGGCTCTGCTGATAGACCGGCTTCTGATCCGGATCGTCGATCTCGATTTTCACGCGCTTACCGGCGGGCGCCTGGTATCCCTCCGCCGTTCGGATGCGCAGGATTCCCTTGAAATGCACGGTGTGGCCGGGCCGATAAATGGGACGATCGGTGTAAAGGTAGCCCATCCACGTGCCGCCGGCGGGATTGAATTCTCCGCCCGGCAGAACCCCCGCGGCGATGTCGCGGCCGTTATGCGCGATCACCCGCAGATCGCCGGGCCAGGACGGCTGGGGATGCAGCTCCGCGATTCCCTCGTCATTGGTGTCCGTTTCTTCGAGCGTCTTATCCTTTGCGAAGGCCGCTACGCGAACGTGCGCGAGCGGCTGCCCCGTGTTGCGATCCACCACCAGGCTCAGAATTTTTCCACCGCCGTCCTTGCTGATCATGACGGTGTCGGAGACCAGCAGCAGCGTATAAGCGCGCAATCCGCCGGCCACGGCCTCCACCAGGTACACGCCTTTTTCCTTCACCGGCACCTGCACCGTGTCCTCCTGCCACATGCGTTTGCCCGCTAACGGCTGCGTGAAGGTCAGCACCAGTTGTTCCGGGTTGAGCACTGGAGTCTCGGCGTAATGCGTGCCCTTTTCCGCGCTTCGCGATTCACGCGCGGTGCTCGATACAAACTCGAAGTGGCTGCCGGGAGCTTCGGTGAACTGCGCGCGCAGCGACCGGCGGATCTGGGCGCGCAGGCCGGCCTTCCATCGATGAATCCGTTCGAGCGTCGATTTGCGATTGCGCGCCGGAGTGACGAATTCGTTGAAGTTGTGCGGGTCGTCGAGCTGGCGGAAGAATTTCTCCGGGTCGTTCACGCGGTACACGCGAAACTGAAGCGTGCTGACGCCCACCGCGCTCACGTTCACCGACGGCTTCGAATTCGAGCCGAAGGCGCGGAAGCTCGATAAGGAAAAATACGGGCGCGCTTCCGGTTGTCCCAATCCCGCCGCGGCGATCGCCAGCAAAACCGGAAGGCGGAGCATCCCGAGACCGGCGTTCCCCTTTGTCATTCAACGTTCCTCCGAAGAATGTTCCACCGCGCGACGCCCAGAAATGCAGGATTCGAAGGCACGGGCCGCCAGGCCGGCTGCGGAAATTGTAGCAGTTCTTCCACCGTGAGGCGCTTGATTTCGCCCGGCTCGCCGCCTTCCGGGCCGGTGTGATACAGCACATAGCGTTTGCCGTCCGGACGAATCTGGCTCGCGCCCAGATAAATCATGCTGTGGAACGGTTCGCGACCGGCGAGCTGGCGAAAGAACAGGAGATCTCCGGGCAGCGCGCGCGACAGATCGCGGCTGATGAAATGCGAATTGTAGCGCCACAGCGTGTGGGCGTCGGCGAATTGAAGAAATGTGCCGTCGGCGAGATCGGACGCGCGAAAGGGGCCGGGCCGAACGCGAAACAGCGCGGGTCCCAAGGGCGTTTGAGGATATTCATATTTTGCGGGGCTTTCGAGCGCCGGAACCAGCGGCAGCCGCGCCGTCGCGGCCCATGCGCCATCGTGACTCACCAGCGCCTCGCGATAAGCGTAGCGGATCAGCGCCGCGCAATCCGTGATTTCCGCCGGCCGCTCGCGCTCCGGCTGGAAGTATTGCGCTTCGGCCAGGAACGTGAACCAGCGGCGGAAAGCCTGGCGGTCATGCTCGTCTTCGAAACGCAGAAAATCGGGCGTCCCGTCTTCCGCGCTGTCGCGCGAATCGAGAGCGAGCTCGACCGCGGCGCGGGACGCGCCCACGTGAACTTCAGCGCGGCCGGGAACAATCCCCGCGCGGATGCGCGCCTGCCAGGCACCGTTAGCGCCGCGGATGGTTACCACGCGTGTGCCGCCCGCGCCCGTTACCCACACCGGCGGCAGGGTTGCCGTTTCGCTGCGGATCGACAGCGTGGCGGTATCGTAGCCGTCGGCCGCCAGGCGATCCGGGCTGAGCGTCAGCACGGGCGCGCGGGCCGGAGCGGACGAGTGCACTCTGCCGAGGAGCAGGGCAAAGCACGCGGCCGATCCAGCGGATACGGCAAACCATCGCGCGGCTCGATGAATCCCCAATGCAGGGGATTATAGCGCGGCGCCGGCTCGAAAACCCGGGGACAGTACACGCGAATACCATCCGCGCGCCACACATGCCCGCACGCGCGCTTTCTCAAATCAAAATGACGGCTTTCTTGGCATCGCGCTCCCAAATGCCGATAAGCCGCACGATCCGCGGAAGAAGGGGACTGTCCCCTGGCGTCGATGAACCGGCCTTCTTCCGCCCGCCCGCAACGCCGGCGGCCTGAAATCTTCGTGCTCGCGGGAGTCGCGCGAGCGTCATCGCTCATCGCTATCACACAGACCCATCCGCACGAGCGCAGCCGTCATACAAGGACCCGTTTCAAAGCTGGCGTCATGACCGGCCAAGCGGCGCTATACCGTCGTGGTGCTTGACTAACCGATCGGAGAGCGGGTCGCTTGCGACCATTTCTCGGGGAACAATGCCCTGCCGTGAACAAACAGATCTTTCCGAAGGTCGCCCAAAGGTCGTTTGCAGGGCAAATGCTACGCCGTCATCTTCAATTTTTCTACGACGGCGAGTTGACCCTCAAGATCGGCGACCTTCTTCCGCAAGTATTCATCGGCTTCCGTCGATTTCTGATCGATAGCGTGAAGTTCCGCCTGCAGCGTGCCGAACTCCGTACTCTCATCGAAGGGACGATGAGAGGAAACGGCAACTTGCAGCCCGGTCACACCAGAACTAAGTTCCGAGAGAATCCCCCGGGTCTCTGATATCCATTTCGTGAGTTCCGCCCTGTCCCTAGTGACCCCGCCCTGAAGATTGCTGATGCGCTCCTCTAATCCGGCACCCTTGAGAAGTTGCACATCCTGTACTACTTGACTTACTTGATACGCTTGAAGCACGGCAACACGCTTGTCGAGGTCGGCCCTCTCGTCTTGTAATTTTCGGATTTCCTCCAAAAGCCCTCCTATTTGGCTGGTGAGACTGTCGCATTTGTAGCCGGTAGGCATTAAGGACTTCAAATCGTCAAAGGCAGCCTTGAGGAAATACGCAATAATTGCGCAAGCTCCACCAAGAAAGACAGACGCTCCAGCCAAAAGATAGTGAGTAAGCTGATCGGTCATTGGATCGTTCCTTTAGCACGAAACAATATCACAATTACGCGATAAATTCCCGATGGGGAAGACGGGAAAAACGGGAAAAACGGGAAAAACGGGAAAAACGGGTCAGCCTGAACTTGCCCTTTTCGGAAACCGGAAAAAGGGGACAGAGCGACGGTCCGGCCAACCCTCGTGAAGATACTGTGAACAGGCGAGTTTTGCTTGCGCTACGGATGCCGCTTGAAAAAGGGGACGGAGAGGACTGGCACCTTTTTCAATTCCCGCAGCCGAAACATTCCGGGGTGCCTTTGTTTTCGTCCCTCAGTATCTCTTCCGCGCTCCTGCCCAACCGCCGGCGCCAGCACGAACGAAGCGTTATTGCTCACCGCTGTCCCCTTTTTCACACAGACTCTACCACATCGAATGAAGTAACTCGCCCACTCGGCTTTGGCGGTGTCATGACCCTGGCGCATCCTCCTAAAGACCGCAGGCGAGGCTGACAGATCGCGCGCAGAATCGATTGCAAGGGAGATGATCTCGCTTGCGTCGGGGTTGGCCAGAGTGT
>JASHWA010000145.1 GCA_030044325.1 Bryobacteraceae bacterium | reverse complement strand
GGTGGAAGCGATTTTGGAGGTGAACGCGAAAAAGGACTCCCTGCGGGGCTTTCGGATCGTGAGCGAGCCGAAGGCGCTGCGCCACTTTACGGCGCGCTTTGAGCCCGTGGAGTGATCGTGCAGGGCGCCGGGAAATGTGTTGGCGAGGATTGGCAGTTGCACCCGCGCGATCGCTCGCGCGGCTCGCCGATGACTGGCTTCGACTGCACCCGAGCGATCACTCGCGCGGCTCGGCGATTACTGTCGTGCCTTCGGGCGTGTTGTCTTCGACCGAGGCATCCGTATCCGTGCAGAACGGGGGTGGAGAAGAGGGGTTCGGTACGACCTTTCCGTCGCGTACCTCCAAGAAAACCCAGCTGTCCGGGGGAATGTCACGCTTAGGGGGCTCCGGTTCGGTGGCTTCGTTTCGCGATTTTTGGAGGAGCTCAAGTTGCTTCAAGGCGCGGTCATGAGTGCGGGTGAGGGAGGATTCGTAGCGCAGGAGCAGGGCGAGGCCGGACGCGTTTTCGGCAAGGCGCTGGAACAGCAGGGCGAACTCCAGGTCGGGAGTGGACGCCGGGAATTCCTGGGCGAGGGCCTGTTGGGAGCGGGAGCGTTCGATTTCGATGAAGTTGGATTCGAGATTGGCAATGCGGCGGAGACGCCAGCGGGAGACGGCGATGGTGTGGACCAGCTCGGCTTCGACGGCGTCGGCGGGCCGGAAGCGATCGAGGTAGGCGTCGAGGAATTCCTGGAAGTCGCGCTGGCGTTCGTTGGAGGGGAGGGTGAATTTGGCGGTGAGGCCATGTTTAAAAGCGTTGCGCGAGGACCGGCGCTTGCCGTCTTCGGTTTTGGGTCCGGTGGAGCGTTGAGCGTTTTGTCTGTTGATTTCGGCGCGGTCTTTCATATGCCTTGGGGATAGCATGGGGGGGTGTGGAGGACCGGCGGGGTGAAGTGGGAAGTGGGGGAATGGCGGGAGTTATGAGCCTGCGCAGGCGGCGAACCAACCCGCGTTGGTCCCGCCAAGCAGGTTCAGAACATCTTTACCTCCTCTTTACTCTTCGCGCAGCGCGATTGCGGGGTCCACCCTGGTCGCGCGGCGCGCGGGAAAATAGCAGGCCGCGAGCGCTACCAGCGCCAGAGCCGCGGTCACCAGCGCATAGGTCAGCGGATCGGCCGGCTTCACTTCAAACAGCAGGCTTGCGAGCAGGCGCGTCGCCCCCAGCGCTCCGATCAGTCCGAGCGCCAGTCCCGCGGCCGCGAGCGTCAATCCTTGGCCCAGCACCAGCCGCAAGACGTCGCGGGCATCCGCGCCCAGCGCCATGCGCAACCCCATTTCGGCGGATCGCTGGCCGACCGTGTACGACATGACTCCGTAAACTCCCGCCATCCCCAGGCACACCGCGAGCCCCGCGAACAGGCCGATCAGAATCATCCGGAAACGCGGCGGCGCGACCCCTTCGGCCACGGCCGCCTGCATCGTGGTGAATTTCACGGGAACCTGGGGATAGCGCTCCTGAATTTTCCGCCGCACGGTGCCCGCGAGCGCCGCCGGATCGGACGCCGTTCGCGCCAGCAGCATGAATTGCGACGCGGCGAAGGGATGCTGGGTGTAAAGCATCATGATCTCGGGTTGAGGGGGCGTAGCCGGGCCGTACTGGCGAACGTCGCCGGCGATTCCCAGGATGCGCATTCCGCGCATCGAATCGTAATCGTATCCGCAAAAAATCACGCGGCCGAGCGGGTTCTGTCCGGCGAAGGATTTTCGCGCGAGCGCTTGGTTAACGATCGCGGAAAAGGGCGCATCGGGTCCGTCGCGATCGCTAAAATCGCTCCCGGAGACCAGGGGAATGCCCAACGTTTTGAGGGTTCCCGGCGCGATCACGGAAAACACCGCTTGCGGCGCGGTAACGCTCAACTGCTCGATGGGCGGCATATGGTCGATCCAGTAGCCGCCGTCAGAGCCGGGGTCGCCGGGCAGCGCGAACGTTCCGCCCGCCGAGGAAACGCCGGGAAGAGCGGAGATGGCCGCGATCATGTCGCGATCGAAGGCGACCGCGCTCTCGACCGCCCGCTGACGCGCGGACGCGCTGGACATATCGCGCGAAATCTGAACGCTGGTTTCGGCGACCAGAATTCCGTCCGGGCGGAATCCGAGATCCACGTTCCTCAATGCATCGAAACTGCGGAACAACAATCCCGCACCCGCGAGCAAAATCACGGCAATGGCGATTTCGCCGACAACCAAGGCCGCCCGCAAGCGGCCCGCGCCGCCGCCGCTCACGTTCTTCGATCCCTGCTTGAGCGCCTCGCTCAGATCGATTCCGGCCGCCGCGAGCGCGGGCGCAAGGCCGAAAAGCAGGCTGGAAATCAGGCACACGGCAAAGGTGAACGCGAGGACCCACACGTCCGCGCGCGTTTCCGCGAGCCGCGGGACATTCCCCGGCGCGATCAGCTTGATGGCATCCGCGCCCCAGATCGCCAGGACGGTTCCCACGAGGCCGGCCGCGAAGGCGAGGGCCAGGCTTTCGATAATCAACTGCCGTACGATGCGCAGCCGCCCCGCTCCCACGGCCGCGCGAATGGCGATTTCCCGGGTGCGGCGCGTCGCGCGGGCGAGCAGGAGATTGGCGACGTTGGCGCACGCGATCAGCAGCACCAGTCCGACCGCGCCCAACAGAACGTAGAGCGTGAAGCGCACATTGCCCACCATGGTGTCCTGAATTGTTTCGACGCGCACGCTTTTCCCGGTGTTGCTCGCCGGATAAAGTTGTTCCAGGCGCGATGCGATCGCAGTCATCTGGGCCTGGGCCGCGGCGAGGCTCACGCCGGGCTTCAACAGCGCCACACCCATATAGTTGTGGCCGCTGCGATGATTCACCTCCTGGTGAATGGTATTGGCGGGATACCAGATCGCGGTCTTGTGCGGAAAATCGATGCCGGGCGGCATCACGCCGACGATGACGAGATCGTGGTGGTCCGCACGCACGGTTTTTCCGATGGCGTCCGCGCGTCCGCCGAAATGGCTTCGCCAATAGGCCGCGCTGATGATCGCCGCTCCGCTGCTTCCGGGCTTCTGTTCCTCCGCGTTGAATCCGCGCCCCAGGATCGGCTGCGCGCCGAAGACCGCGAAAAACTCGGGCGTAACCTCGGTGACCTGCGCATATTCGGCGACGTTCCCGGCGATCGCGGCGACGCTTTGGCTTTCGTAGTAGGCCATCGCCTGGAAGGCCGTGGATTGATCGTGCCAGTCGTGAAAATCGGGCGCGGAAATATTTTCGCCGGTGCGTCCCGAAGCTTTCCAGAAATTGCGGACCCTCACGATCCGCTCCGCGTCGCGCCAGGCGAGCGGTTTGAGCAGCACGGTGTTCACGATGCTGAAAACCGCGGTGTTCGCGCCGATTCCGAGCGCCATCACCAGCACGGCGAGAAGGGTGAATCCGGGCGTGCTGCGGAGCGACCGGAGGGCGAATTTCAGGTCCATGCCTCAAATACGCCCAAAGCGCGGAAAGGTTTCCCTCAAAATGCGAGAAGGGGAACGTTTCGGTTCCCCTTCACCGCGTCGATCAGGTTAAACTCCAGAATCGTGACTTCCTGGTCCCCTTCGTAACGGGGGTCTTCAGGATAGCACGCCGGCGCTCGACAGTTGCAGGACAATCGTAGACAGGAGTCATCCAGTGTGAGCCGCGAGTTTCGTATCGAGCACGATGCGCTGGGGGACGTCGAAGTTCCGGCCGAGCGGTTGTGGGGCGCGCAGACGGAGCGCTCGCGCCGCAACTTCAGCATTGGCGTGGAGCGTTATCGCTGGGGACGGCCGGTGATTCGGGCGCTCGGAATCCTGAAAAAATGCGCGGCGCTCGCCAACGGAGAGTTGGGCGAGCTGGCGCCGGAAAAAGTGGAGTTGATCGTGCGCGCGTCCGAGGAAGTCATCGCCGGAAAACTCGACGATGAATTTCCGCTGGTGGTTTTTCAGACCGGCTCCGGCACGCAGACCAACATGAACGCGAACGAAGTGATCGCCAACCGGGCGATGCAGCTGGGTGGAATCACGATTCATCCCAATGACGACGTGAATCGCAGCCAGTCGTCGAACGATGCGTTCCCGACGGTGATGCACATCGCGACGGTGGAACAGATCGAAGGCGAACTGATTCCCGCGATCGCTCTGCTGCGCGAAACGCTGCGCGGGAAGTCGGCGGCGTTCGAAAACATCGTGATGATCGGGCGGACGCATCTTCAGGACGCGACGCCGGTGACGCTGGGGCAGGTGATTTCGGGATGGGTCGCGCAGATCGACCAGGCGCTCGAGGGCATCCGGGGTGCGCGCGAGGGGCTGATGGAGCTGGCGATCGGCGGAACGGCGGTGGGAACGGGGATGAATGCGGACGCGCGCTTTGGAGAGATCGCCGCGCGGAGAATTGCGGGGGAAACCGGAAAGCCGTTCGTTACGGCGGTGAACAAATTCGCGGCGCTTTCGGCGCACGACGCGATGGTCCGCGCGAGCGGCGCGCTACGCACGCTGGCCGGTGCGCTGATGAAGATCGCCAACGACGTTCGCTGGTACGCGTGCGGGCCACGCGCCGGGATCGGCGAGCTGAAGATTCCGGAGAACGAGCCGGGATCGTCGATGATGCCGGGCAAGATCAATCCCACGCAATGCGAGGCGCTGACCATGGTGGCCGTGCAGGTGTTCGGCAACGATCACGCGGTCGCGTTCGCGGGCTCGCAGGGGAATTTTCAGCTCAACGTGTATAAACCGGTGATGCTCGATAATGTTTTGCAGTCGATTCAGCTTGTGGCCGAAGGGGCGCGCTCGTTCAACGATCACTGCGCGGCGGGAATGGAGCCGGATGAACGGCGCATCCGCGAGCACCTCGAAAACTCGCTGATGCTGGTGACGGCGCTCAATCCGCACATCGGCTATGAAAAGTCGGCTCAGATCGCGCTCAAGGCGTATCGCGAGGAGGTGACGCTGCGGGAAGCCGCGCTGAAGCTGGGATTCGTCACGGCGGAGCAGTTCGACGAATGGGTGAAGCCGGAAGAGATGACGCATCCACGCGAGTGAGTGGGGGTCACCTTGGCTCCCTCCATAGCAGTTCGGCATCGGAGCGGCGGACGTAATTCGCGTCGATTTCCGACGGATCGCGCGCGAGGTCGGGTTTGAGCGCCGCGATCGTGCCGACCGCCCCCGCGAGCGACCGCGGGGCGCGGGTCCATCCGCTGCGCGGCTCCATCGATGCGTTCGCGACGATTTCGATGTCCTGGGATGGGAGCCTGGCGAGCCATAAATCGAGCGGCATGACAACTTCCTCCGCGACCGGATCGAGGTTGCGATCATAGACGCCGCCGTAGATTTCGCCGCGGCGCGCATCGATTACGGCAGCGCGGAGCGGCTTGGATGCGAACGACGCGAGGGCGCGCAAATTGGAAACGGCCGCGGCCTTCTTGCCCGCTGCTTCCGCCAGTCCTTTCACGGCGCTCAAGCCGATTCGCACTCCGGTGAACGACCCTGGCCCGGATGCGGAGGCGAACAGGTCGATATCGCCGATCCGGATGCGATTTCGCGCGAGCAGCGCCTCTATTTCCGCAAACACGATATGCGCGAAGCCGCCGGGCGATTCGATCGCGACCTGATCGAGCAGCCGTGCGCCGCGAACCAGCGCGATGCTGCCGGATTCGCCGGTGGTATCGAGCGCCAGAATCAGGCTCACGGAGTCAGCCTGTAAACCTTATCGAGCGTGTAGGCCTTCCCGTTGGCGTTGAGCACGTTCACGCGCACATCGAGAACCGCGGGCAGCCGGTCCGCGATCGAAGGCGGGATGTCCATGGTCCCCTCGCGGCCCGTGCCGATCACGCGATAGCCTTCGTCGTCCGAGTAGACTTCGCCGGTCCATTCGACGAGCAGCGAACGCGTGCCGCGCGTATCGCGCGTGACTTTGAGCGAGAAATACGGCTGCGTGGAGAGGGAAACGGGCGCGTCGGGATCGGGAGATGCGATCTGGAACGGCGTGTGGCGCGGGTCTTGCTCGACCTCCTGAACGGGCACCTGGCGCGATTCGAATTTCCACGATTTGAGCATGCCTTCCTTGGCCGATTCGCGCGAGATGTGCAGGACCCAGGGATGCGATTTGTCGGGCGGCTCGCCGGTGAAGTGCTCGCCGTTGTAGCCTTTTTCCTTGACGATTTCGCCGGTGCGCGGGTCCATCCAGCGCACGTCGTAGCCGTGCTTGACGAGGGTCACCTCGACGGGGCCGGGTTTTTCGACGTACACGATGTATTCGACGCCCTCCAGCGCGAGCGCGCGGCCGCCGTCGAGATCGAAATACGGCTCGAGCTCCCAATAGCGGTTGCCGGACATGAAATCGAACCATGCGGTCATGTAGGGGCCGGATCCGGATGCGGGATATTGTCCGTTCATGGCAGCGTTCCAAAGATCGCGCTCGCTTTTGATTCCAGTGTTGATGGCGGGGAGCTGATAAAGCTGGTGCTCGACCGCGCCGACGTTCGGATCGGGCGTGCCGTACGCGATCAGCGACATCCAGCCGTCGCCGGCCAAGGAGCCGGCAGTGACGGCGGCGAGGGTGGTGCGGGGATGGTGGTAGGGATCCGTTTGCTCGAGCTCCGCGCCCACTTCTTTCATCACGCGTTTTCCGCGCGCGACGTCTTCGAAGGCGGGGGCGCCCATCCAGGTGACGTTCAGCGCGTCGAACCGCGCGACGATATCGCCCACATACGCGTCGCGCCGGGAGCGATCATCGGGAAGCGAGGCGAGCACGATGTCCGCCGTGATTCCGCGCGCGTTGATGGCCTTGACGCGCCCGGCGGCTTCGCGCAGATCGGCGGAGGGCGAAAGCGTCACGCGCAGGTGCGTGAATTTTTCGCTGGCGCGCCTGGCCACCAGCGCGTCGAAATCGGCGCGCGGCATTTCGGTGAAGCGATCGATCGCGGCCGCCATCCACAGATGCTGCTTGCCGGTTCCTTCATATTTAAAATGGTGCAGGTTGGCGGTGAGGATGAAGCCGGGCGAATCGGAATCGATGGCGATGAAAGACAGCTCCAGGCCATCGAAGCGCGGACTGCTGCTGGAGAGCTTATACGTCCAGGTGCCCGATTCGGTGGGCGAAAAACGGATCAGCAGGCGGCGGTTGTCATCGTGAAACGAGTGCAGCAGGAAGGTGCGTTGATGCGGCGACCGGAATTCGGCGTACAGCTTGAGGGAGTTCACGTCTTCGCCGGGCTGAAGGTCGAAACCGAAATCGCAGCTCGACCAGACCGGGACGGCTCCGCAGCCCTGCGCCGACAGCCTGACTCCGGCGAAAAACAGGAACCACCAGAAACGCACCGCGCTGGGCAACCTCATCTGCTCCCACTATAAGGCACGCTCAGTTGCGAAATTTCCAGAGCGCCGCGCACGATACGCGGGCCGGAGCGCAGGATTTCGACGGGAATCAGGCGCGCGCTTTCAACTTCCGCGCCGGCGAACACCACCTCGGCGAGCGCGCCGCGCTGCGTTTCGGCGCGCTGGAACTGATCGAACACCAGATTGCCGAGCGAATAGAAGACGGCACCGGAGCCGAAGCGCTCCCACGGCTCGACCACGTGCGGATGGTGCCCCACGACGACGCGCGCGCCGGCTTGGATGGCCGCGTGCGCGAATTCGATCTGGCGGGGAAGCGGCTGGGGCGAATATTCGAGGCCCGCATGCATCGAAACGATGACCGCGTGCGCGCGGCGCGCGATGGCGGCCACGTCGCGGCGCATGGCGGCGAGATCCATCACGGCGACGCGATCATCCACATCGCGATGGTTGCCGTTCGACTGATCGTAGGTGTAGGCGAGGAAACCGAAGCGCGTCCCGTTGCGTTCGATCACTGCGCCGGAGTGAGCTTCGGCGGCGGTCACTCCCGATCCGGCCGCGGCGATTCCGTGCTTCCGCAGCCATTCGACGGTGAAGTCGACGCCGTGGCGCCCGCAATCGCGCGCGTGATTGTTGGCGGTCGAAAGCACGTCGATTCCGGCCAGGGTAAGGCCGGCGATCATCTCCGGTTCGGCTTTGAAAACCATGCCTTCTTCGACGACGCCGCCGTGATCGGAGAAAGGGCTTTCGAGGTTCGCAAACGCGATGTCGGCCGCGGCGAGCGCAGGGGCGATGGCGCGCAGCGGCAGGGCGGGATCCCGCCGCGCACGCGCGAGCTTTCCCACGGATCGAGACAGCATGATATCGCCGCCGAACACGATGCGCGTGCGGGGCGTGCGCGGGACGATTTCAGGCGGCGTGGCGCGGCGAAAAGGAACCGCGGCAAGAATGGGCAACACCCAGCGGCGATTCATGGGGCCGAAAACTGGCCGTGAATCAAGGTGAATGAAGGTGCATCGCTCATCTTTCCTTCCTCATTTGACGGCGTGAATCAAGCATATACGTTTATTCACGTTGATTCGCGGCTGGATCGGAGCAGGTCGATTGGACGGCGGCGCGGCTGAAGCCACGCGCGGCCTGAAGGCACCGCCGTCGGGCGGGGCAGCTCGAGCCGCCGGTTATTCCGCGATGAACCACTCGAGGTCGCGGGCGCCGAGCACGATCTGCGCCGGATATTTTTTGGGATCGTAGGGGCCTTCGAGCACGGCCTGGAGGGCCGCGGCTTTGTCCGCGCCGGCCTCGAGCATGGCGGTGTGGCGCGCGGCGAGCAGAACTCCGGGCAGCAGCGTGATGCGCCACTGATGCATTTTTTCGACCCACAGCGCGGCGGCGATCCCGCGGCGGTCGTCGATCATGGGCTCGCCCGGGAACAGGCTTGCGGTGTGGGCGTCGGGACCCATCCCCTGGTGAATCACGTCGAACCGCGGCATATCGCCGGGAACGAGGCGGAACAGTTCGCGAATCTCCTCGGTGTAACGGCGCGCTGCTTCGGCGGCATCGAGCTCGGCGCGAATGCGATGAATATTAGCTTGCGGGAACGCGGCTGGCTTCAGCCACAGATCGTTTGCCAGCTTGAAATTACTCTGTTCGTCATCCGGAGGCACGCCGCGCTCATCCACCCAGAACAGATCGACGCGCGACCAGTCGAACGGCGCCGTCGCGAACATCTGGAACATCGGCCGGGGCGACGATCCGCCGGAGATGGCCAGCGTGGAGCGCGGCTTCCGGCCGAGCAGGCGCAGGATGTGGCGGCCGCACTCCGCGGCCGCGTTCGGTGTCCGATGGATCATTTGAGTATCGATTCGAATATGGGGTCGGCGCCGGTGATGGAAAGCTCCGCGCGCATCAGCGAATCGGCGTCGGTGGGCGGGAGGACGGACCGGGAAGTGTGTCCGGCCGCGCGAATTTCGAGGAGACAACCCTCCGCCTTGCTGACCGTCACGCTGCCGTCCTTGCCGGAAAGCGTGACGGCGCGAATGCCCGCGTCGCCTTCCGCATGTTCGAGCGCGACGCGCACGGCGGGGACGCACGCCTCCAGCCATTCGCCGAAATACAGAATGCGCGTCGCAAGGGGACCGGCCCAGGCGATTTTCGCGTCCGAAATCTTCATGGGACGTTCTTCGAAGACATTGGCGACGGCCTGGCGCCAACCGGTGACGCGCGTCCAGGCGAGATCGGCGATGCGCCGGCCGCGGGCGCGCAGTTCCTTGAGCACGGCGATGGCTCCGCGGGCGTTGGGCGCGGTTTCCGAATCGACGATGATTTTCTGCGCGAGGGGAAACAGCGGATCGAAGTAGCGCGTCGAAAAGAATCGCGGGCCGCGGCACCACAGCACCACCGGAAGATCGGGAACGATCAGCGGGAGGAGCAGATTGGCGACGTCGCCCAGGTTGGCCGCATCGGCGGTCATCTCGATGCCTTCCGAACAGATCTGCTGATGGCGGCCGAAGGGCATCCAGCATTCGGCGAAGACGCGCGCGGTGATACCGGCGCCGTCGGCGGCCTTGAGGACGATGGCGCGGCTGGGGTGATCGTGCATCAGCACGCCGAGAGTCTGCCGAACGCGCTCCGCATCCGTTTCATCTTCGGCGAGCACGATCAGCGTCATGGCGCAGGCGCGCAGCACGCCCGATTCGCTTTGCTCGCTGGCGAGCTGCTGCCACAGATCGCGCAGGTCTTTCAAGACTTTTTCGGGATTGACCGGGGCCGTCATGAATTTCTCCAGACGTGGCCGTGCCGCGCGAGCATTGTGTCGGATTCCGCCGGGCCCCACGTGCCGGGCTCATAGTTGGGGAAATCGAACTTGCGTCCGCTCCAGTTGTCGAGAATGGGCTGGACCACGCGCCAGCTCGCTTCCACCATATCCTGCCGGGTATACAGGGTGGCGTCGCCCTGCATGGCATCCACCAGGAGGGTTTCATAGGCCGTGGGCGACCGCTCGCCGAAACTCGAACCGTAATTGAAATCCATCGAAACCGGACGCAGGCGCATCCCGCTGCCCGGCTGTTTGGAGAGAAACCGCAGCGAAATTCCCTCTTCCGGCTGAATGCGCACGATCAGCAAATTGGGATGCGTTTCCCCGCCACGGTGATTCGAGTTGAACATCACGTGCGGCGCGTCGTTGAACTGGATGGCGATATCGGTGGTGCGCTTGGCCAGCTTTTTTCCGCTGCGGATGTAAAACGGCACGCCCGCCCAGCGCCAGTTTTCGACAAAAAACGTGGCCGCCGCGAAGGTATCGGTCGGCGATTCGGGATCGACGCCGGGCTCCTGCCGGAATCCGCGATACTGCCCGGCGACGGCGTTCATCGGCACTTCCTCGGGATGCATGATGCGGATGGAGCGAAGAAGCTTGGCGCGCTCATCGCGCACGGCATCCGGCTCGAACAGCGCGGGCGGCTCCATGGCGATGGTGGAAGTTACCTGCAGCAGGTGATTCTGGATCATGTCGCGCAGGGCGCCGGCTTCCTGATAATACGCGCCGCGGCCTTCGACGCCGATGGACTCCGCGGCGGTGATCTGCACGTGATTCACGTAGCGCCGGTTCCACACCGGCTCGAAAATTCCGTTGCCGAAGCGGAAGGCGAGAATGTTCTGCACCGTTTCCTTACCCAGGTAATGATCGATGCGGTACACCTCTTTTTCCGGCACCACGCGATGGATCTCCTCATTCAGCGCGATCGCGCTCGGAAGATCGTGGCCGAAAGGTTTTTCGATAATGATCCTGCGCCACGCGCCTTCAGGAGCGCTGGCGAGGCCGCTCGCGCCCAGGCAATCGACCAGCGGCCCGTAAAAGCTCGGCTGCGTGGATAGATAAAACAGCACGTTTTTCTGGCCGAGCTGATCGAGCCTGGCGGCGATGGCCGAATACAGCCGGCGGTCTTTCAGATCGCCGGGAACGTAATAAAGGTTGCGGGCGAAGCTGGTCCAGAGATCCTCATCGAAAGGAGAATCCTCCAGAAACTGTTTGACGGCGTCATGCATGGCCTGGCGGAAGGCATCGTCGGAAAGCGGGGTGCGCGAATTTCCGACGATGGCAAACGAGCTGGGCAGCTTGCGCTCATAGGCGAGCCGGTACAGCGACGGCATCAGCTTGCGCTTGGATAAATCGCCGTGCGCGCCGAAAATCACGGTGGCGCATTCGGGAACGCGCCGCTCGAAACGAAGGGGGTCGGCAAAAGGGTTGGTCGCCACTACGAATCACCATATCAAAGTGTCCGCGGCGACGATGCATATCCAGACACATATCCGGACGGCGGCACGCGGGTCCACAGAATTTCCGAGCGGTGTCCGTGCTTCAAGAAAATTTCCCGCACGCGTTGGCACGCCGCTTCACACCCGCGCTCATAAAACGCGAGGATGGACGGACCCGCTCCACTCAGCGCGCAGCCGATGAGCCCCTGCTCGCGCAGCGAGACCATCTCTTCGAGACCTTCGACGAGACGGAAGCGATAGGGCTGGTGCAGGCGGTCTTCAAGCGCCATTTGGAACGCCTGGCGATCGCCCGCAGCGATCGCGGCGACCAGCAGCGCGGCGTGCTGCACGTTGAAAATCGCATCCGCGCGCGTGTAGGTTGGCGGCAGAACCGCGCGGGCCTGGGCGGTGGGCAGCGCGAAATCCGGCACGATCACGGCGACGCCGAATTTTTCCGGCAGCTCCATGCGCACCGCGCGGACGCGCCCGCAGGAATCGCTGGCGCTCGAGACGATTCCGCCGAGCACACACGCCGCGGCGTTATCGGGATGCCCTTCGATTCGCGAAGCCTCGTCGAGCACGCGCGCGCGCTCCCAGTTCAACCCGCCCAGTTCGGCGCCGATCACTACACCCGCGACCACCGCGGCCGCGCTCGATCCGAGCCCTTTGCCGATCGGAATGGCGTTGGCGATCGACAGCTCGATTCCATCGAGCGGGGCCACGCTTTGCGCGATCTGCCAGATCAGATTGTCGGCGCCGGTAGAGATGCTCTCGGCATCGCGGCCTTCCGCGCGAATCCGCACTTCGCGCGCCGCGCGGAACCTGCATTCGAGATACACGTCGAACGCCATACCCAGCGCGTCGAAGCCCGGTCCCAGATTGGCGCTGGACGCGGGCACGCGCACAGATTTCCAGTTATCCGCCAAGCGAAATCCTCCGCTGCTCCCTTGCTGAGCGATAAATCGCGTCCACCAGCTCGAGCGCGCGATAGCCCTCCCCGCCCGAAACGAGCGGCACGCGGCGATCGCGAATGGCGGCGCCGAAATCGAGAAACTGGCGCTCGAACGCGTCCACCGAAATCGCCATCGGGTCGGAGGCGCCGGACAGCACCGCGTCCTCGACCGGCGCATCGCGATCGCCCTCCACATCCCACGCCGTCAATTTATCTCCTGTAATGGTCGCCGAACCTTTGGTTCCGTGGATTTCGATCCGCTCGGGATATCCGGGCCGGATCGCGGTCGCGGCCTGGATCACGCCGGTCGCGCCGGACTCATAGCGCATCACGGCGTTGATGACGTCCTCCGATGCGATGCGATGCGCCGCGCCCAGTTGCCATTCCGCGGAAACCTCGCGTACCGGCCCGGCGAACCAGAGCAGCAAATCAGCCGAATGAATTCCCTGGTTGATCAGCGCACCTCCCCCTTCGACCGCCCAGGATGCTTTCACCGGGCGCGAATAATATTCGTCCGATCTCCACCACTTGACGTAAGCGTCGGCTTCGATGATCTTTCCCAGCCGTCCCTCGCCGATGGCGCGCTTCAAAAAAACGCTCGCGTGGTCGAAGCGATGCTGGCTGACCACCCCGAGCAGGATTCCGGCTGCCCCGGCGACCTGGATCATCCTGCGCGCAACCACGGGCTGCGTGGCCATCGGCTTCTGCACCTGGACGTGCTTCTTTTCGGCGGCGCACAATTCGACCGCTTGCAGCCGGAAATCAGGAAACGTCAACACATCCACGAAATCGACCGCGGCGCGGCAGACGTCGCGCCAGTCTTCAACCCACCGGCATGCGTATGTCGAGGCGAACTCGCGCCCGCGATCCGGGTGCAGTCCGGCGCAGGCGGCGATCTCGAAGCCGATATTGCGGTAGGCGAGCGCGTGCTTGTGAGCGATCGCGCCGGTGCCGATGATCCCTACGCGCATCTGTTCATTCTAAAATGTCAGCATGGACGTAACTGCGGCTCTCACACACCCGAGCATCGAGACCTCCGGCTGGAAAACGGCGCTCAGCCACATTGCCGCGGCCGCGGTCGCGCTTTTGTTCCTTTCAAGCGGTATCTGGAAAATTTCGGACCCCTTCGGCTGGGCGCGCATGGTGGAGGAATTCCTGGTTCCGGCGCAGTTCAGCCTGGCGCTCGCGCTATTTTTGGGAATCGCGGAAACCTCGGCGGGCGCGCTGGCGATCTTCCCGCGGACGCGCAGATGGGGCGCGGGCATAGCCGCGGGGCTGCTGATCATCTTCATGGGTTGGATCGGGATTCACTACAACCAGCTGGTCGGCAAGGACTGCAGCTGCTTTCCGCTGGTGAAGCGCGCCGTCAATCCGATGTTTTTCGTGGAAGACGGCGGCATGCTCGTCGCCGCGGTGCTGGCGGGCTGGTTCGCGCGAGCCGCGGCTGGAAAACGTCTGGCCGCAATTGTTCTGGCGGCGATCGTAGCCGCGTCGGGAACCGGCTACGCCGCGGCCATCGCGCACCAATCGGGAACCAAGGCGCCGGCGAGCATCACCGCCGACGGCCAGCCTTATTCGCTCGAATACGGCCGGATTTTCCTGTTTTTCTACGATCCCAACTGCGGCCATTGCGACGCAGCGGCTCGCGCCATGTCCAAGTTGCATTGGCGCGACGACGTGACTGTCGTGGCGATCCCGGTGCAGGCACCGCGATTCGCAGCGGCGTTCCTGCGCGACACAGGATTGAAGGCGAAAACATCGCTGGACCTGGACTTATTGAAGAAAACCTTCCCGTTCGGCGACGCGCCGTACGGGGTGGCATTAGAGAACGGCCGCGAAAAGGGCCCCGTGCCGCACTACGAAGGGCCGGAGCCGGCCGACACGCTGCGGAAGTTCGGATTTATCGAATAATCGAGCCGTGGGTTGGTTATCCGTGGTTATTTCGAGAACGACCAGAGTCGCGGCGCGG
>JASHWA010000144.1 GCA_030044325.1 Bryobacteraceae bacterium | reverse complement strand
GCGGTACGCGAACTGTATTTCCGGAATGAGAACTACGGTCACGAGTTCATCTACCGGAAGTGATGGCGGCCGGCGCGTTTTCCGATTTGGCTTTAGAAGCGCGATTGAGCGCCCGCAAAACCGACCCGCGGGCGGAGGGGGGTTCCTGGGGTTTTTCGGCGACGGATTCGGGTTTGATGAAGCGTATCACGCGCTCGGGCGCCGGAGGGTTGTTCTCCAGACAGTCCATCCCATCCGCCGTGATCTCCAGGCTGCTCTTGTCGCCGCTGCTCACCAGGCCGCGCTTCTTCAAGTACCACAGCGCGATGTTCAGTTCCTCGGTGCTTAGCTGGAGCATGCCTTCGAGCAGACGCACGGAAATGCTGGGGGTGAAGGGCCTGGCACGCCTGCGGTCGTAGAGAATCGACAACAGCGCGGCGCGAACGTCGGCTGCCTGCTTCAAGGCCTGAAAAAACGGCACGCCGCTGAACTGTGGAAGCGCTTCTTCTTTCGCTGGCGCGCCCTTGAGCTTGTCAAAGGAGGCGCGCTGGTTCGGATCGGAGAGCACTTCGAAGGCGACGTTGATCGCATCGAACCTTTCGAGATTGCCCGAGACGGCATTACCGGGCTGATATTTTTTTACCAGATTGGCGTAAGCCGCCTCGATCGCAGACAGGTCGGCCTTGGGATCGATCCCCAGCACGAGATAGTGATCCTGGTATTTCCCGGAGACGGGCGCCGACATAAACCCTTATATCGGCGAGTTTATTCGGGCTGGTTCTCAGGGGAAACGCCGATTCGAACCCCGGGATTCGACTTAGCAGCCGGTGTCGGAAATGGGAACAGTCCACCGTCGCGACCAAGCGGGGAGGAGCCAGGGGCCGCTCCTTGGGACAGTCCCATTTCTGACCCACTCTTAGCGGGCACAGGCGGGATGGCCGCAATTGCAGGTGATGTCGGCGGTGTGCGCCTCTCCTTCGCAGTAAGTGCTGCAATAATCACTGCCGGCCCGCGCCTGGCAATGACAACTGGGGTGTGCGCACTTGCGATTTTCCATAAATCAGCCTCCATAGGGTGGGACGGCCGCGGAACAGCTTCATTTCGAATTTGTTAAAGCCGCGCGGCGGGTCCGCCGATGGATCGGGTGGGAGGATTTTCGCTTGACCGCACTGGAAACGTTTTTTTCGAGCGGGCTGACGCTGCTGAGCTTCGCTCTCGTCATCTTTGCGGCTTACAAGATTTTTCAGATCGGAACGGATGTCGCCGAGATGAAGCAACTGCTCAAGGACATCCGGCGCGGGGTATCCATGCCGGAAGGGAGAGCAGTAACGGTTAGCTCCCAGCCAACTTCGGCGGAAGAACTGGTGCGCGCGGTGCACGCGGCTTCCTACGAAGACCTGGACGAAATCGCTTCGCCGCGCAAGCCGCTGTAGGGTTGACCAAAAGGGACAGCGCCGGGGCGGCACGCACGAGCGCGTACAGCAGGCTCCTTAGGAGGGTGCTGAAAAACTCCAGCTACCCCCGCCCTCACGGGCAGGGCTGTTCCTGAAATCGTTGAATCGCCGTGGGCCATACAGCCCTGGCCGTCAGGCCGGGGGTTCGCCGAGGAGTTTTTCAGAAACCTCTCAGCGCTTACTGCTGGGTTTCGATGGCGTAGTAGCCTTTGCGCGCCTGGACCTTGTAATCCTTGGCATCGACCTTGATCTCGATCTTGTGATACGAGCCGTCCTTGTTGGGGTTGGGCGGCGCGTAGCCGATGGAATACTGGCTGCGCATTTCGTCCTGCAAGTCCTGAAAAATATCGTTGAGCGAGTTGTGGCGATCCACCCGGAAGACGCGTCCGCCGGTTTCGCTCGACATCTTGCCGAGGTCGCGCAGCCCCTGGCCGCCCGGACCGCCAATGGTGATCCTTCCAAACCCTCCGCCGCCGTAGGCCGCGGGATCTTCGTAATCGATGCTGTAAATGATCGAATCGGATTTCTGCGCTTCCTCGATGGCCTTGTTGATGGGCGTCTTGCTGCCTTCGTCCACGCCGTCGGTGATCAGGATGATCGCCTTGCGCCCGACTTCCGTGCGCATCTTTTCAGTAGAGGCGAGATACACGGCATCGAACAAAATCGTCCCCGCCTGATTCTGTTGGGTGGGCACGGGACCGGGATGGAGGCCGCCCACCGGCACGCTCATGTGCAGCTGTTCGAGCGCATCCTGAAGCAGGCGCGGCGAGCCGGTGTCGTCCTGTAAGAGCTCGGCCTCGGTTCCGAACTGCATGAGAAACGCGAGATCTTTTTTGCGCAGGACTTTCGCGAAAAACTGGGAGGCCGCGCGCTTTTCGTCGTCCACCAGGCGGCGCTGGCTTCCGCTGGTATCCACCAGCAAGCCGATGGTGAGCGGCAGATCGGTTTCGCGCGTGAAGAACTTGATCTCCTGCTGCTTGCCATCTTCGTAGATTGTGAAATCGCTTTTTTCGAGATTGCCCACCAGCCCATTACTCTTGTTGCGCACCGAGCACAAAACGTTGACCAGGTTGACGTCGACCTTGATGGTGGGTTCCTGTTGCGCGAGGGCAATCCCCGGGAGGGTCACGAGAAGCGGCAGGATCTTCATAATTACAATGATAGATGCACGCGATTTGAATCGTGTTCCACACCTTTCGAGCATGAAAAAAGCGATCGACCATTTAAAAAGCGCCGATGCCGTTATGGCGTCGATTATTGAACGGGTTGGACCTTATAAAATCGAGTATCGCGAGCCGATTTTCCAGACGCTGGTGCGCTCGATTACTTATCAGCAACTGCACGGGAAGGCCGCGGCGACCATTTTCGGGCGGTTGAAGGACGCGGCCAGGGCCGATCCGCTGACGCCGGAATCGATTCTGAAGCTGCGGCCGGCGCGGATGCGCGCGCTGGGACTTTCGCCGCAGAAAATGAGCTATATTCGCGAGCTGGCGCGGCTGACGCGCAAAGGCGAAATCGATTTCGCGCGCTGTGTGACGCTTGAAGACGCAGCCGTGATCGAGCACCTGACGCGCGTCAAGGGCATCGGCGTATGGACCGTGCACATGTTCCTGATTTTCGCGCTGCGGCGTCCCGACGTTTTGCCCACCGGCGATCTGGGCGTTCGCGCGGCGATCAAAAAGGCGTACGGTCTCGCCGAGCTGCCCAAACCGGCGGAAATGGAGAAAATCGCCGCGGCGTGGCGGCCGTACTGTTCGGTGGCGAGCTGGTATTTGTGGCGCAGCCTGGAGAACGTCGGGGCGATGTGACGCCATCGCCGGGTTACCCGCGCCATTACTGGCGCGGCTCGCGGGCTGAAAGTCGCGCGCCTGGATGATATCCTTATATGCTCAATATGCTCATGCGACAACTCATCGTTTCTCTAGCCGTCGTTGCGATTCTGCCCGCGGTCGAGGCTCAGCACAAATCCAAGGCTGCCGCGAAAAGCGCGGCTCCCGCGATGCCCGCGTTCGGCAACGCCGATTCGATCACGCAGGAGGAATTGCGAATTTCGCTGTATTTTCTGGCTTCCGACGCGATGGAGGGACGCAATCTGCCTTCGCGCGGCTTCGATACCGCGGCGCTGTACATCGCCAGCCGCCTGGCCGAGTTCGGATTGAAGCCGATGGGCAGCATGAGCAACACGGATGGTCCGCTGCAACCGTATTTGATGCCGTTCGAGCTGGTGACCAAGCACGTGATCGCCGAATCGGCCAAGGCTTCGCTCACCGCGCCGGGCGGCGGACGCGGAGGCCGGGGCGGATTCGGCGGCGGAGGCGGGCGGGGGGAGAATTCCGGTCCGCGCACCACCGATTTCGAATATGAGAAGGACTGGACGGTGGTGGCGGGCGGGCGCGGCGCGCCACCGCTCGCGGCGTTCGACGCGAACGCGAAGATGGTGTTCGCGGGCAACGGCTACGTGATCCACAAAACCAATATCGATCCGTTCCAGGGCGTGGACGTGCATGGAAAGGTCATCGTGGTGGCAGGGCTTCCACCGGAGCTTGCGGCGCTACAGGGCCGCGGAGGGCGCGGAGGCGGCGGGCGCGGGCAGAATCCGCTGGGCGAGGCGTGCAAGGATTTTTTGACGCCGGAGCAATACGGCGCGCAGAACGGAGCGCTGGCGGTGGTGCACGTCGCCGATTACCAGCAGATTCAAACGATGGAGAATCCCAACGCGGGCTTCGGCGGGTTCGGAGGCGGAGGCGGCGGCGGACGCGGGCTGAACGGCCCTCCCTACAGCGTGCCCAAGCTGCATTCGGCGGAAACGTGCGCGGGGGTTCCCGAAATCAACGCCGGTCCGGCGATGACCGAGGCGATTTTTCAGGGCGAATCGAAATCGGGCGCACAGATCTTCTACGGCGCCGGATCGAACGTGAAGCTGGATTCGTTCGAGCTCAATTCGGCCAAGACGCTGAAGCTGCACGTTCCGGTGAAAAGCGAAGGGGGACACGCGGAAAACGTGGTGGCGATGCTCGAAGGCTCGGACCCGGTGAAGAAGAACGAATACGTGGTGATCAGCGCGCACCTGGATCACATCGGGTTGAGCCAGCCGCTTCCCAACGGGCACAACGTGAACAACGGAGCCGATGACGACGGATCGGGTTCGGTTTCCGTGCTGGCGATGGCGCGGGCGTACGCGGAAGGGGCGGGGAAGGGAATCCGTCCGGAGCGCAGCATTATTTTCCTGTGGAACGCGGGCGAGGAGAAAGGGCTGTGGGGTTCGCAATATTTCGCGGAATATCCGCCCGTCGATCCGGCCAAGATCGTCGCGGATCTGAATATCGACATGATCGGGCGCACCAAGGGGCCCGGTTTCACCGATCCCGACCGGACGCACGTGCTGGTGAATCCCGGCGAGATTCTGCTGATCGGTCCCAACGTCAGCAGCGACGATTTGGAGAAGACCATTGAGACGGTGAATGGCAGCTATCAGAAGCTGGAGCTGAACCATTTCTACGACGTGACCAAGCCGGACGCGACGCACGACAATCTCGGCCCGCAACCGAACGGGCAGCGGATTTTCTACCGCAGCGATCACTACAATTTCGCCAAAATCGGGATTCCCATCGCGTTTTTCACCACGGGACTGCACCCGGATTATCATCGCCCCACCGATACGCCGGACAAGATCGACTATCACGAGATGCAGATCGTTTCGAAAACGGTAGCGGCGGTCGCCTGGACGCTGGCGAATCAGGAGGGGCGGCCAGAGGTGAAGACTAATCTTCCCGAGCAGTTGATAAAGGATATGACGCTGGCGAAGGAGCAGGGATGGGGGAAGGTTACGCCTGTGCTCGCGCCGCTCCCGGGTGAGCCGCAGTAGCGCTTCGCGGCGAATTGGGTCAGTTCGCGGTTTTTTCCCACGGATGCGCGTGGGGGGCTTCGTCGCGGTCCTGTACGCGATCGTATAGGTGCTCGTCCGAGGTTGTGCCGAGCGACAAATTGTACAGGCTGGTCAAGCCGAGCCCCTCGCGCAGGTCTTCATCGAAATCGTGCAGTTTGTGCAGGTGCGAGGCGAGGGCGGGAATCTCGCAGCCGGAGGGCGTGCGCAGGAACATCTGATAGCCGCGGCTCACCAGCAACGCGATTTCCCCGTTGATCAGCACGCCGGCCTTGCCGATGGCGACGCCGCCGTTGACGCTTTCGACCATCGCCGCGCAGCCATCGCGCGTGACGAGCACGCGGGTGGCCGACTCGGGCGAGGTTTCGAAGCGGAGGGTTTTGAGCCCGGCGATGCGTTCGTCAAAGGTCGGCTGATGGGGCTTTTCCCGGCGAAAGAACATAGATTTTTATTATAGAAGTTTGAGGAACGCGTTATCGCAGGATGGGGCGCGACAGTCATGGAGCGCGTTGGTTCATCGCTCCACGCTGGCGGTCTACGAAATCCCGAAAAATGCCTAGCCGATGCGGGCGCGGCGGGCCAGGGCCGGCTGCTCGATGCGCATGGGCTTGCGATCCACTTCGCCCAGCCTTCTGGCCTGATCGGTGACGCACACCAGGAACATGGGCTGGCGGGCGTTCTTGAGGATGTCGATGATGCGTTCGTGCTGGTCTTCGAGATAGATGGACTTGCCGTCGGTGACCAGGTGCAAACTCGAGTTGGTTTCCATGACGTCGGCGAGGCGCTTGCCCATTTCGCGCTGGAGGAAGCGCAGGACGCGGCGGATCTTCTGGAGCGAAAATCCCTTGCGGCGCAGCTCCGCGATGACGGTAATCTCGATCACCTCGGCGGGGAAGTAAACGCGGCGATGCCCCTCATGCCGCGGCGAAACCACCTTGCGCTCATCCCACCACTGGAGCTGGCGCAAACTGACTTCGGCCACCTGCGCCACTTCGCTCGATGAGTAGGTTCGTTCCTGTCCGTTGGATTCTTGGCGGGTCTTCTTCGATTTGAACATAATGGGGCTTTTCCGTTTTTGGAAATGCGGCTGCTTTTCGATTGTACTCGACTGGAGGGTGGTGTCAAGAGGGTGTGGGTTACCCGGCGCTTGGGGGGAGGGTCCGGTTTGCGAGAAAGGCGTACTAAAGAGAATCACTTAGCGCGCCGATGATAAATTTTGTGCAGACCGCGCAAATTTCTCCGGAGCTCGCCGATGCGGCCGACGTATTAAGCGACCAGCTGCGGGTGCACCTGCAACGTCTCGCGGTGCTGCTCGAGCCGTACGCGGACAAAATCGACCGGCGCTTCCTCAACCGGCTGCGCGAGCTTCAGTTTCAGCCCAAACAACGGCTGGCGCTGACGGCGATCACGCCGGGCGCGGCGGCGCGGATTCTGTCAAACGGGCATCCTCCGCTCAAATTCATCGAGCAGGTGGAATACAACGGGCGGCGGCTGGCGAAGCTGAATCTTCCGCCGAGCGCGATCCTGGAGGCGCTGGAAGAATACGACAAGCTGCTCAGCCCCATGCTGCAAACGCTGATTCCGGATGAAGATTCCAACTCGAATTTCCAGTGGGTGCGCGAGCAGCTGCATTTCTGCGTGATCCTGACGCTCAACAACGCCTATTACCAGGTTCGGGAGGCGGAGACGCAGGCGTTTTACGAGCTGTTCCGGGTGGAGCTCGAATCGCGGAATCTGGAGGAGTTGCTGCGGCGGTTTCTCGAGTCGCTGGTGCACGTCTGCAGGGCCGACGCGGGCCGGCTGTACATGTTGAATGAAAACGGGACGGCGTGGGAACTGCGCGCGGGCGCGCCCAAGACCCATCAACTGAGCGTTCCGAACCGGCCGGGGTTGATCAAGAAATTATCCAAGCCGCGGCATTTGAACGGAGACGCGCACGCTTCCGGCGCGCTGCTCGATGAGAGCTGGAGCCGGCGGTTTTCTTCGTGCTGGTCGATTCCGCTCGCGGCCAACGGGCGGACCGCGGGGGTGATGCAGTTCGGGTTCGCGAAGCCGTACGAGTGGCTGCCGCGCGAGCAGGACTTGCTGGCGGCGGCGGCGGAGCGCTGTCTGATGGCCGCCGAAAAAGCCCGGCTGATGGAGGATTTGGCGCAGCGCGAGGAGCAGGTGCGGCGGCTGGCCGAACACATGCTGCACGTCGAGGAAATGGAGCGGCGGCGCATCAGCCGCGAATTGCACGACGAAGCCGGCCAGAGCCTGCTGTGCATCCGCTTGCAGATGGAGCTGATCGAGCAGGCGCTTCCGGATACGGAAAGCGAATGGCGCGAGAAATTGCGCGAGGCGCGGGATTTGACCGAGCGCACGATTCTCGAAATGCGGCGGCTGATCGCGGCGCTCAGTCCGGCCGTGCTCGAGCAGCTCGGGTTGGGGGCGGCGCTGCGGCAGCTGGTGAATCGATTTCAAAGATTGCATCCCTGCCGGGTGCGCTTGCAGCTTTCGAAGATGGGAGCCTTGCCGCAGGCGATCGAAATCATCGCGTACCGGCTGGTGCAGGAATGCTTCAACAACATCGGAAAGCACGCCTCGGCGAGGCATGTAAACATTTCGCTCGCTTCGGCCGATGGAAAGCTGAAACTCGCGGTAGAAGACAACGGAATCGGCTTCAACGTGGAGGAGGCGCTGGCCAAGCGCGAATCCTTCGGGATGTCGGGGATGCGCGAGCGCGTGGCGCTGCTGGGCGGGGAATTCCGGGTGGAAAGCCGGACCGAGGGCGCTAAGAGGGGTACAAAGATTTCCATAGAACTGCCGATAGCTAAGTAGGTAGGGTTGCGTAGGCCACTCGTTGCGGCGCGTCCGCGGCGGGAAAGATAGGGCTTCAATTTTTAGGGAAGGTCAGGCAAAACGTTATGGCCAAGATTCGAATCATGCTGGCGGACGATCACACGCTGTTTCGCCAGGGAATCCGCACGCTGATTTCAGCCGAACCGGACATGGAAGTGGTAGGCGAGGCCTCCAACGGCGGCGATGCCGTGGATAAAGCGAATGAAGCGCGCCCGGACGTCGTATTGATGGACATCGGCATGCCTGGTCTTTCGAGCTTCGAAGCGACACGGCAGATCAAGAAGAACCGGCCGGAGACGAAGATTCTGTTTCTGACCATGTATGACGACGAGGATTATCTCGTCGAAGGCATGGAAGTCGGGGCGAGCGGGTATGTCTTGAAGGACAGTCCCAGCCAGCAGCTTGTCGCCGCGGTTCGCGACGTGTGCCGGGGAGGCAGTTATCTTTCCCCGCGCATGCTTTCGCAGCTGGTGGACGATTTCCGCAGCCGCATCAAATCCGCCAACCGGCTGCCGCGGTTTGCGACGCTGACCACGCGCGAGCGGGAAGTGCTGAAGATGCTCGCCGAAGGGAATTCGGTGAAAGAGATCGCCTGCGACCTGAATCTGAGCGTGAAGACCGTCGAAGCGCACAAATTCAACCTGATGCGCAAGCTGGATATCCACAACAAGGCGCAACTGGTGCAGTACGCGATTCAGAAGAAGATCATCAAGATCCCGAATCTGGTGTAGCGGCGCGGAAATAGCGGCCTTGATGAACGTCCATCAACGTGAATAAAAATATTCACGCGCATTCACGTTGATTAACGGCCAGATTCTATTAGCGCGGCGCTTCCACGGGACGTTCCGAGGTCTGGTACACCACGCGATTGCGGCCTTTGTGCTTGGCGACGTATAAGGCGCCATCGGCGATGCGAATCAGGGCCTCGGAATCGGCGTCCATGCCGGGATTCCAGTTGGTTGCGCCGAAACTGCACGTGACTACGCGCTCTTCATCGTTGATCTGCATGGCGGCCATATCGAGGGCGGCGCGCATGCGCTCGGCCTGCGCTTCGGTGCAGCCTTCGTCGCAGCCGGGAAGCACGATCAGGAATTCCTCTCCGCCGTAGCGTCCGATGGCATCGTAGGGACGCATGGAGGCCTGCATGCGGCGGGTGAACTCGCGCAGCACGGCATCGCCGGCGAAGTGGCCGTAGGTATCGTTGACCGACTTGAAGTGATCGAGATCGGCGAGCACCACGCCGACGGAGCGATTTTCGCGCTGGCCGCGGGCGAGCTCGCGCTGCAGAATATCCAGAATCGAGGAGCGGTTCCAGATGCGCGTGAGGAAATCCTTGGTGGCCTGCTCGCGCAGGGCTTCCTTGGCGGCCATCAGTTCGCGCTGGAGATCGATGATGCGCGTGCCGGCGCGCAGCCGCACTTTCAGCTCGTGTTGATCAAAAGGCTTGGTGATGTAGTCGTCGGCGCCGGATTCCATGCCTTCGATCAGATCTTCCTTGAGGCTCTTGGAAGTGAGCAGCAGCAGATAGGTGTAGGTTTCGGTCTCTTTTTCCCGCTCCCGAAGGCGGCGGCAGACTTCGGGACCGGTGAGGCCGGGCATCACCCAATCGAGAATGGCGACCATGGGGCCTTGGGAGGCTTCGAGCACGTTCCAGGCTTCGATTCCGTCGCAGGCGACCGTGACCTGGTAACCCCACTTGCGAAGAGTGGCCTCCAGCAGATGCCGGGAAACGACGCTGTCGTCGGCGATGAGAATACGCATTATCGGCACGGGCCGGGAATACGGCCCCTCAAATCATATCGGCAGATTGGCGTTGGCGCTTCAAATAATTCTATATTCAATAGCGTGCCCGGAAAAGCCGCGGAATCGGTGCTGGTGCTGCGGCATGAACCCTTTGAACATCTGGGCCATTTTTCGAGGATTTTCGCGGCGCGCGGCGTTTCCTTTTCCTATCACGATCTTAGCGAACCGCTCGAGTTCGGTGGCGAATCGCGGATGGTGATTCTGGGAGGGCCGATGTCGGCCAACGATCCGCTCGACGGATTGGCCGATGAACTCAAACTGATCGAGCGGGCGCTCGAATCCGGAATGCCGATGCTGGGCGTGTGCCTGGGATCGCAGTTGATCGCCAAGGCGCTGGGCGCGCGGGTGTGTCGAAATCGGGAGCTCGAAATGGGATGGAAACCGGTGTTTTTCACCGAAACAGCACAGAGCGATCCTGTTTTTTGCGGATGCGGAGAGCGCGCGACTTTTTTTCACTGGCACGGCGAAACGTTCGATCTTCCGCACGGGGCCGAGCACCTGGCGTGGTCGGATGCGTGCCGCAACCAGGCATATCGCTACGGCGATCGGGTTTACGGAATCCAGTTTCATCCGGAGATCACGGCGGAGATGATCGAGGACTGGGTTCAACAGCCGGTGAACTGCGGCGATGTGGCGAAGCTCGATGGGCCGATTGACGCGAGAGCGTTCGACAGCGCGGAATTTGCCGGGCGGATGATCGACGGCTGGCTGGCGGTTGCGCGGCCATGAAGGCGCGGGATTGGCTCGCCGCGGCGCGGTCGGTTGCCGCGTTGACGGGCGCGGGGATTTCGGCGGAGAGCGGGATTCCGACGTTTCGGGGGGCGGGAGGGTTGTGGCGCCAATATCGGGCGGAGGATCTGGCGACTCCGGAAGCTTTCGCGCGCGATCCGAAACTGGTTTGGGAATGGTATGACTGGCGGCGCGTCCTGATCGCTCGCGCCGGGCCGAACGCGGGGCATCGCGCGCTGGCCGAAATGGAGCGGCGTGTGCCGGAATTCACGTTGATCACACAAAATGTCGATGGATTGCATGATCGCGCGGGAAGCAGGCGTGTGCTGAAGGTTCATGGCGATCTGTGAACGCTGCGCTGCGACACGTGCGGGCGCGGGCGCGAGGACCGGCGCGCCCCGCTTGCGGATCTTCCTCCGCGCTGCGCCTGCGGAGGGATCGAGCGGCCGGG
>JASHWA010000143.1 GCA_030044325.1 Bryobacteraceae bacterium | reverse complement strand
CCGTTGATCAAAAGATTGGGAACACGCGCCGGAAGGACTTCGGGCTCGACTTCGCTTTCGTCGTAATTGGGGCGGAAATCGACGGTTTCCTTGTCGATATCCTCGAGCATCGTGGCCGCGATGCGCGACAGGCGAGCTTCGGTGTAGCGCATGGCCGCCGGCGGATCGCCGTCGATCGAGCCGAAATTTCCCTGGCCATCGACCAGCGGATAGCGCAGCGAAAACGGCTGCGCCATGCGCACCAAGGCGTCGTAAACGGGAATGTCTCCGTGCGGGTGATACTTGCCGAGGACTTCGCCGGTGATTTTGGCGCACTTGCGCGTGGGGCGATTGTAATGCAGGCCGAGCTCGTGCATTCCGTACAGAATGCGGCGATGAACGGGCTTCAACCCATCGCGAACATCGGGGAGGGCGCGGCCGACGATCACGCTCATGGCGTAATCGAGATACGAGCGCCGCATCTCGTCTTCGATGTTGATGGGGATCAGATTTTTTCCGCCATCGCCTCCGCCCAGAGGCATTTGGGGGCCGGGCGGCGGAGTGGTGGGGTCCTGATTGTCAGCCAAAGGTTGCTCCTTGAGGTTTAGGGCCGGAGGGTGAAAGCCGCAACCCCTATTTTAGCAGTTCAGCGGCCGCGATGCGCTATTTTTGATTGGCTTAGCCTATTGATTTCGAAGGATTTCGCAACATGCTCTCGGACGAAATCGGACCCGGAGAAGATACGAAGCCGTGAACGAGCCGAGACTGCTCTTGGAGTCAAATAAGTTGCCCGAAGAGTCTACGCCGGGTCCGTCACTACGATGTGGGCGACCCCATGAATCCAATGTTCGAGGTGGGGAAGTTGGCGAGATTCGGGAACACCAGCGCCAGCGCGCTCGGCGGCAGCCCGAACCAGGTGCACAGGGTTGCGCCGTATTGATCGATGGAGATCGTTGGGATCCAGCGGCCGCGGGTGTCGGTGTCGTTGGGGCCGCCCAGCTCGAACGCCGGGAACTGGCCGTAAACCTGCCCGCCTCCGACCGCGCCTCCGAATACCAGGTGATGACTGCCCCATGCATGATCGCTGCCGTCGGTGGTGGTGGGCTGGAAAGTGCGGCTGAAATCCGATTCGGTGAACGTGGTGACGTTGTTCGCCACGCCGAGTTCCTGCGTCGCCTCGTAAAACGCCAGGAGCGCCGGGCTCAACTGGCCGTAAAGCGTGTTGAGCGTTTCTATTTCGGTAGCGTGCGTGTCGAATCCACCGAGCGAGCAGAAAAAGATCTGCCGCGTCATTCCCAGGTACGACGCGACCTGGATGATTTTCGCGATCTGCTGCAACTGCGCGCCGATGCCGGTGGTGGGAAACACCGTTTTGAGCGCCGTGCCTTTGGCGAGCGCGGCGTCGAGCATCGCGGCGTCGCTCACGCTGTTGGAGAGCATGTCGTTGGCGGCCTGCGTCAGCGACACGCCGTAGCTGGTGGTGAGCAGGGAGTCGATCGCCGCGATACCGGCCGCGGGCCCTGTGAGATTGAGCGAACCTCCTGGCGCGAGCGCGACGGGTTGGGTGTGCCCGCCCACTCCTTCGAGCACACCTCCGGCGACCGAAAAGAACGGCGGGAAACTGGACGAGTTGATATTCTGCGAGGCGATATAATCGCCGACGCGCCCGGCCCATCCGGTGGGACTTCCGCCCTGCGCGATCGAGGTCTGCCACGCCAGTTGCTGATCGGAATGCGAGAACAGGTTGAGCGGCACCGGCGCCTGCGCGCTCTGATATTGCGCGCGGGTGAGCGGCTGCACCAGGGGGCCGACGTTGGCGACCACGGCCAGCTCCTTGCTCGAAAACATGCTGGCGACTTCGGCGAGCTTGGCGTGGAACGCGATGGGCGCGCCGCTGGCGGTCGTGGCCGGCGCGGTCAGCGAACTGGTCGCAAGCGCCAGGCTCCCGCGAATCGAGGAGTAAGCTTTGAAGTTGGTGTCGTCCATGGGCACGACGGTGTTGTTCGAATCGTTGCCGCCGAACAGGAACACGCACACCAGCGCTTTGTAGCTCGACGAGGCGTTCTGTGCAAGGGCGGGCAGCAATCCGAAAGGACGGAGCGCGAGCGAGCTGACCGTGGCGGCTCCGGCGCGAATGAATCCTCTGCGTGTGAACATTTCTTTTCTCCTCGCCTACTGGATGATCTGATATTCGCTGGACGTGAGGACCACGTACAGGGCCGCCTGCGCCTGCGCCATCGGCGTTGTGGCCGAAGCCATTGCGGTGGTTACGGCCTGCCGGAGCGCGCTCGACATGGCGCCGTGCATGAGATTCGTGTTGATGTAGGAGACCAGCGCCTGCGCCGTCGTGGCGTTGTTGACGAACGGGGCCAGGTCGATCCTGATGCCTCTGGGTTTGCCGTACAGCAGCGTGTAGACATAATTCACGCGGTCGGCCGCGGTCTGGGTCGAATAGATCTGGAATTCCGGCGCGACCAGGTTGAATTCGGTGCGCGAGAGCGGGGAAAAATAGCTGAACACGCTCGCCGCGTTGAACAGGTTTTCGCCCATATTGGACGCGTCGCCTGAAATCGGATTGGGCGCGGCGACAGTGGCGTTCAGAGCGCGCAGGACGTTTGAAAAAAACAGCACCGGCTCGCGCATGTGACCGAAGCTGGCGGCGACCTGCGCGCTGGGATCGTCGCCCGCGCGGGCTTCCGGATCGAGCAGGATCGCGCTGATGACGGCCTGGAGATTTCCCGCCACGCCGTTGCCGTCGTTTTCAAAAACGTTGGAGATGCGCTGAATATAGGCGGAGCTGGGATTGCTGGTGACCAGATGCTCAATCAACTGGTCGGAGATGAAGGGCGCCATGGTGGGCTGCGCCATCAGCGCATCGAGCAGCGAATCGAGATCCTGCTCCGCGGTCTGGCCGGCGGGAATGGTGACATTTCCGAAGATCGATTTCGCTGTGGTGTCATGCTCGGCTTCAACGGCGAACATCTGGCCGTAAAAATATTCGGGATTGTTGTTTTTCGCGGTCGCGCCGGGCGCGGTGGGATACGTCCAGCCGGTGAGCACCTTGGACATCGCCGTTACGATCGACGGATTGTAGGTCGCCACCGGATTTCCGTTCTGCAGCGCGTAGCTGCCGTCGAGGTTCAGCTGCGTCAGCCCCAGCGTGAACAACTGCATCAGCTCCCGCCCGTAGTTTTCGTTGGGGACGGTCCCGGCCGTGGTGTTGGCTTTATTGTTGTTGGCCATGTTCAGATATCTGCCCATGGCAGGGCTGAGCGTCACGGCCTTGATCACGTCGCGATAGTTGCCGAACGCGTTATCTCGAAACAGGCGCCAGTAAGGAGGGTAGGCATATGCCTGAGTCACGCCGGACTGCTGCGAAACCACCCAGATCTGGCTTAGTATGAACGCGACGCGCTGCCGCAGTTGATCCTCGCCCGAAGCGGTGTTGAAGAAAAACTCCGCCTGCACCGGCGCGAGATTCGAATTGGACGTGCCGGTCACGGTGAGAATGGGCTGATCGCGCAGATCCGATTTATTCAGCGCGAACTGCTGCGCAAGCCATGCGCTGAATCCCATCGACTGCACTTGCGCGATGGACGCCGGCGTCGGCCCCCACGCCGCCTGGTCGAGGAAGCGCGCCGCGGCGCGCGCGCTGACCTGCTGCGCCTGCGCCAAACACGGAACGAGCGCGAAAATCGCGAGAAAACCCCGGATACGACTCAAATGCATACCGCCATCCCCTTCCCCTAATCGAACCCCGCGGTCAGGGAAAAGTATCGCATGTTGTCGCGCGAATTTTCACTTCCAATGGCGGCAAAAGGGACGCGAAGGACCTTGGATCGTACACCTGGGCCCACGCGCTCGATTACCGTTGCGCCTCGAAACGGCACGAAAAAATGGGTGAGGCGCGCGAGTGATCGAGCGCGTTGCTCAGCAAACAGAAGCGCTTGCCGAGGCGCGCGGCCCGGCTTTGAAGCAGCCGTCTAAGTCGCCTCAAAACGAAGCACGGCGCGGCCGATGTGGATCTCGTCGCCGGGCTCCAGCAGGAAACCGTGGCCGCCGCGATGCACGGGACGGCTCAAGCCCTCGCGCAGAATCCAGAGCTCGCAGCTAGCCGAAGTCTGGTACCAGCGATCGTTAAAAATCCGGTGCTCGCCTGAGGGTTTGTCCAGGGAGATATGCGCGTGCTCGCGCGAAACGGTGCGGTTGATCTCGTTGTCTTCGACAAAAGCAAGATCGTTTCTGCGCGAGGGGCCACTCGAGCGATACACGTTCACGGTCCTGCCGATATTGACGCGCGATCTCGAAAGCTCCAGCTCGCTCGCATTAGCGACGCCTTCAACGACGATCAGGCGCGCGGAGCGGTGCGGGCGAGCGGATTCCGGCTCGGCCGGCGTTTTTTGGGTTTCGACGGTGAGCCACTGCTCGCCGGGCATGGGCAGATCGGAAGTGGTGACGACGGTCACTTGAAGCGCGGGCGAAAAGCGGATATTCGAGCGCGCCAGCGTCTTGCGCAGATCGCCGGCCAGAAAATCGGCGAGCACTCCGCTTTCCAACGCGGGCGACTGTTCGCGCGGGATGCCGCGCAGGCCCACGCGAATCACGTCAAACGGGAAGACGCGAATCGATCCCGAGCGATGGCTCGCCGCTTTTACGGCGTCGGCGACGGCCAGCCGGATTTCGGCGAGCTCGGGAGCTTCTTCCGCAATCTTGGCGGAATGGAAGGGCAACTCGAAAATCGCGCGGCCGAGTTTTTCAATGGCATCGGATAAAGACATGCGTCACCTGAGGATTTGGAGATCGCGCGCGGCTTCGACGATTCCGCGCGCCAGCGGCGCCGCGAATTGCGCGCCGTAACCGCCGTGTTCCACCACGACTGCGAAGGCGATCTGCGGATTTTCGAACGGCGCAAACCCCGCAAACCAGGAGTGCGGATCGCCCACATCGACCTGCGCGGTCCCGGTTTTTCCCGCGACCGCGATGTCGAGTCCCGCCATCGCGCGATGCCCCGTTCCGGAAATGACGACGGAGCGCATGGCGCCGGCGAGGAACGCGGCCAACTCCGGCGCGAGAATCGGGCGCGGGGCTTGCGTGCGCGTGTTCGCCTGGCCCAGCACCCAGCGGCCCTGCGGCATCGCTCCGCCGTTGGCGATGGTGGCGGCGACGCGCGCCATCTTGAACGGCGTCACCAGCACCGGACCCTGGCCGTAAGAGGCGAACGGCATCATCTTCTGAATTTCGGCGACGTCGCCCGCGGGAATTTCGAGCAGATCGGCGGTCTCGCGCAGGGCCTGCGCGCCGACATCGTAGGTTCCAAGCTGCGCGAAGTACGCGTTGCAGGAAACCGTGATCGCCTGGGCCATGGTCAGCGCTCCGTGGGGATGATCGCCCACGTCGTCGCGAATCGGTTTGCGCCAGCCTTCGACGATGGCGCCCGCGCGGCCGTCCTTCAATCGAATGCAGCGATAGCTGCGATCCATCAGATTGGGATTGATGCGCAGAGCGGCGATCGCCGTGACCAGTTTGAACGTCGATCCCGGCGGATATTCGCCGTAGCGCGCGCGATCGAAAACTTCGTCATTCGGAAAACTGGCGAGAGCGAGAATGTCGCCGGAGGCGGGGTCCATTGCGATCGCCGCGCCGTTCTTCCCCGCAGGCTTCAGCCGCGCGCGCATGAGATCCACTACGCGCATCTGCAGCCGCGCATCGATGGTGGTTCGAACGCTGCGATCCTTTGCGAGCAGATCGCGAATTTTCGGATTGTCGGGCTGATGGCGATAGCGCACCAGGTCCCCGAGCTCGTGCAGATCCGAATATCCCTGCAACTGGGCGTTGAGATCGTGCTCGAGAAAGGAGGCGTTGCTCGCGTGAAAATTTTCGCCGGTGCGCAAATCGCCCAGGAACTGCACCGTCGCCGCGCCGAACGGATAATGCCGGTTTTCAAGATGCGAGCAGGCATCGTCGATCGAGACGCCCAGTTTTTCGTAATCGGCACGGTGTTTTTCGAGCTCGTCCCAACCGCTGGTGGCGAGAGGAAGGCCGTTGCGGTCGTAAATCGAGCCGCGCGGAATCTGGCGAGCAAGCGAGCTCAGGCGCGGATTGAACTGCGGGCGGCGGACGCCGTCTTCCTGGATGATCATCGCGTCGCGAACCATGAATTCGCGGTCGTGCAGCACCTGGTAGTACGCCGCGCGCGAAACCAGGAACAGGGCCGCGGCCGCCATAGCGAAAGAAACCACGCGAACCGGCACGCGAAAATGCGGCGCGAGAGCTTCTCGCGGGGTGTGATTCGAAATCCCCAGGAGAATCGCGAAAATCAGAAAATTCGAGAGCATCGCCGTGTTGCCCGAGCTCAAGAACGGCGACACGACGCCCGAAAGCGGAATCGCGCCCAGCACGCCGCCGGAAATCAACAGCATTTCGAGCGCGATCAGCGCGCCCAGGCCCAGCGCGAGAAACATCGCGAATTCATCCGGCGCGCGGAGCGCGATTCGAAAGGCGCGCTGGAGCAGCAGAAAAAACAGCAGCCCGATCGCGGCGACGCCCGCGAATCCCCATTCTTCGCCGATCGCGGGCAGCACCAGATCGGTGTGGCCGGCGGGGATCATGGCCGGGTCGCCCCAGCCGGGTCCCGATCCGAATGCGCCGCCCGTTGAGAATGCCCACAGCGAATGCGCCAGCTGATCGCCGCCGCGCACGCTGTTGTCCCAGGGCGATAGCCACATGGAAACGCGAGCGACGACGGTTTTCGGCTGGCCGTAGCGATACCCGATTGCGACGCCCGCGACCAGCGTGGCGATTCCGACGAGCGCGAGACCGGCGCGATTGCGCGCGATCGCGAACAGAATCAGAAACAGGAATCCGGTGACCAGCGCGGGTCCCAGGTCTTTCAAAAAGAAAAACAGCGCCAGCGCGCCGGCGACGCCGATCGCGACGGGGAGCACGTGGCCGGGCCGCGGAATCGATAACAATCGAATGCGCTTGATACGCAGCTCTCGCAGCCACTCCCATTTGCGCGAAAAATACCCGGCCAGAAAAAGCACCAGAAGAATCTTGATGATCTCGACCGGCTGAAACGGGCCCAGATTCACGCGCGCGTCGCTGCCGGTCGGCCCCGAGCCGCGCAGCATCAGCAGAACGAACAGCCCGAATGCGGCCAGCAGCGGAGTGTAGGTCCAGCGCGCGAAATCTTCATGACGGAAAAATCGGAGTAGCGGCAACAGCAGCAGTGCACAGCCGAGCGCCGCGCCCCAGGCGAATTTGCGGAACTCGAGCGTGTCGCGCAGCGGATCGCGCAGGCTTACCGACAGCACCAAGCCGATCCCGGTGAGCAAGTGCAGGGCGGGAAGAACCATCGGGTCCCCGCGAAATCCGCGCCACCGCCAGAGAAAATGCACGAGCCAGAAAGATGCCAGGTAAATCGCACACCACTGCGCATATTCCAGATAAAATTCCCGCGCCGTACGGACGATAAACAGAGGCTTGATCCTGGCGATGGGAGCGCCAACGCGTAGATGCGCGAGCGCGCCGTCGTTTTCCACTGGCCGGTGCGATTGTGCGTAGGTGAAGATTTTTTCGGCCGCGCGCTGGCGATCCTCTCCCTGTGGAATCGCGAAAAGAAACGGAAGAAAGTCGTCCACGCTACGGGCCGCGTTGATGTCGACGAGCTCGCCGCGTTCGAGCCGTGCGGCGACTCCCGGCAATTCCTGCGTTTTCGCGATCGCGACCATCGCCAGCGCGCAGGCGGTGGCAAGCGCCGCGCCCAACAGCCAGAAAAATTCGCGTTGCCTTTCGATCGGAACCGGCTGCGGCGCCAGCTTCAGGCTGACGGTCCGCTCCCAGCTTTTAGTGACCGGCATGCAACACACTCGCGACGTTCCTGCCGGGTGGAATCCTGCGGCGGACCACGTGCACCGGGGCGCGCCGCGCCGGTTGGGGCGCGGGCGGCGGATCGAGCTGCGCGCGCAGATCCTCGGCCGAGCCGCGCTCCTTATAGAGCTGGTCGAGCGCGTCATTCACGTTGGAGAAACCCGCAATGGGTTCGTAAATTTCGCAGGCGCGATCGAGATCGTTGAAAGCCTGGCGCAGCCAGCGCCGCTGGTCTCGCCCGGCTTCACCCTGCCGCGCTTTCCCGAGCTCCGCTTCGGCGCGAAACACGTAGGCATCGGCCTCCTGCTTCAACTCGCGCGGGCCAGCGCGAAATCCGCGGCGCTCCGCTTCGGTGAGCTCGCTCTTGGTTTTGCCGGCGTTGTGAAGCGTGTAGGTGTACAGCCGCGCCAGCGCCAGGTGCGGATCGGGCGAGCGTGGAAGATCCGTCGCGGCGATCTCGAAATCGGTTTCACTCCACTGCGCTTTGGGCATCGCCGGATTCTGGATCAAGTTGAGATAGCCGTCGCACAGCGCGAGCTTGCCGTGCGCTTCGCGATCCACCGGATTCATCTGCCGCGCGTAGGCGAGAGCCGTTCGCGCCTTCTGCCAGTCGAAATCCGCGACGGCCGCATCGGAGCTGTTGCGATAACGCTCGATCACTTCGTCCGCCGCGACTACCAGCTTCGAGTGAAACGCATCGCTCACCGTATGGATGGGCGAAAAACGCCCGAGAAAACTGTTGTCGTGTTCGAGCTTCTTGTACAGGTTCCAGTTCGCGGTGATCTCGGCCACGCTGATGGTGGTGAAATCGGGGGAGAGCAATGCGCGGGCGGCGCGATGCGCGTTGTACCAGTAACTGATCGGCGCCACGAGAAACAGACCGAGCAGCACGCCCACGCCGATGGACGCGGCTCCACTGACAATGCTGCGCCGCAGCGCAGGACGGGCGAAATGGCGCGCGGTCGCGCTCGCCGCGAAGGCCCGCGCGGGACGTCTGGCCGGAGGCGATTTCTGGAGCGTGTCGTTCGAATCCCAGGAAGGCTGCGCTTCTTTTTCGGCGACCGCAGGCCGGTTCTCGACGAAAGCGCGCAAATCCGTTTCAAACGACGCGGCCGACGAGTAGCGTCTGCCGATATCGGCTGCGAGCGCCTTGGCGATGATCGCGCGCATCTTGGGCGGGCAATCGCCGGGGAGCGCGCGCGGCGGTTTTCGCGAACGGATCAGATTTTCCAGCTTGCGCGTGCTCTGCGCCTGGTACGGCAGCGAGCCGGCGAGCATTTCATACAAGCTGACGCCCAGCGCCCACAGATCCGCCTGCGCGTCCACCTGCGCGTTGGCCAGCCGCTCCGGCGAGCAATACGTTGGACTGCCCAGATTGTGGCGCGTGAGGCTGCGCGTGGACGTGATCACCTTGGCGATGCCGAAATCGAGCAGCCGCACGCGATCGCCCGCGCCGATCTGGATATTCGACGGCTTGATATCGCCATGCACCACCGCGCGGCTGTGGCCGTCGAGATCGGAGACGAAGGAGTGCAACTGCTCGAGCTGGTTCAGCACCTCGATGGCGTAGCGCGCCGCGCGCTCCGGTTTCAGGCGCCGCTCGGATTCGAGGATCTGCGCGAGGCTGCGCCCTTCAAAATGTTCCATGGCCACAAAAAAGCAGCCGTTCCATTCGCCGATCTCGTAGATTTCGAGAATGCGCGAATCGATCTCGTGCAGTTGCTTCTGGATCTGCGCGCCGCGCCGCTCGGCTTCGATGATCACCTGCGTCGATTCGTCGCGCGACTGCTCCACCAGCTTCAGCACTACGCGCCGGTTGGCCGCGGGGTCGAAAGCGAGATACACATCGGTCATGCTGCGCCCGAGCTTGCGCAGGATCTGGTACCGCGCGAATTGTTTGAGCTGGATCACGTTAGTTCACGCCCCGTCACTCCATTACGTTCGCGCGCCGGAACTGATCGGCGAGTGCGGCGGCCACGCCCGCGAAATCGGGTGCGCCGCTGCCGGTAATCATGTTGTTTTCGATGGAAGGCTCGGCCGGCGGATGGATTTCGACACCCGGCCGCGATTTTCCGCCGTTATTCGCAATGCGATTGCCGGCGAGGCGCGGCGTGCTGTCGGGCCCGATCCACACGCCGCATCCGGGATTATCGTGAATGAAATTCGCGCGCAGCACGGCCGCGGAGGCGCCTTCGATATGCACGGCGCAATCGCCCGCTCCGGTGATTTCGGTGTCGTCGATGTCGATGGTCGCGTTTTGCAGAATCAGGCCTGCTGCAAGCGGCGATTTTTCGTCGCCGACGATGCGGAATCCGCTGACGCGTCCTTTATGCACGCCGCGCACGGCGATGGCGACGCCGGCGTCTGACGTTGCGGCGGGATCGGCGCGTAGAACGGTCGCGCCGGGCTTCTGCGCGACGAGCGTCATCCCCTCCTTGAGTTCAATGGGGCCGAGGAATTCGCCCGCCGGCGCTTCGACCGTATCGCCCGCGTGCGCGGCCGCGACCGCTTTGACGATCGCCTGCGGATCGCCCGCGCTGACGAAGATCACGCCCACGCCGATATTGGCCGGGGGCCGGTGCGGCAGCCAGCGCGGCAGCGCGTTCCACAGCGCGATTCCCAAAACCACGCCCGTTGCGAGCCACAGCATGCGGCTCACAACAATCCGCCAGCGCGCGCGGGTCCGCACGCGCGTAATCGCGTAACGCGCGCGCGAGCGCGGAAAGTCCGGCCCCGGGACAAAGATGACGCTGACGTTATCCTTTCCTCCGGCCCGATTGGCCGCATCCACGAGCTGCATCGAAACCTTGTCGGGATCGCCGTCGTAGCCGTCGACGATCGCGCTGATCTCGGTGGAAGCGAGCGTGTCGCTCAATCCGTCGCTGCACAGCAGCAAGGCCGCGTCGGGATGAAACGGGAAGCTGCGCACTTCAATGAAATCCTCGTCGGAGGGATCGCGCAACTGGCTACCGACGTCTCGAAACACCTGGTTGCGGCGTGGATGACGCATGGCTTCGCTCTCGGTGAGCTCGCCCTGATCTTCGCGCTCGCCCACGGGCGAATGATCAGAGGTGAGCTTGCGCAGCTTGCCGTCCCACGCGAGATACAGGCGCGAATCGCCGACGTGGCCGACGGTCACGCGATCCTCGCGCGCGACGGCCAGCGTCAGCACGCAGGCCATCCCTCGCCAGGCTTCATTTTCCCGGGCGAGATGAAAAATCCGGTTGTTGGCAGCCGCGATCGCTTCCCGCACGGCCTGCTCGGGCGGACCCTCCGCGTTTGAAAGGGAATCGGAAATCACCGCGACGGCGACTTCCGCCGCTTTTTCTCCGGCGGCCTGGCCTCCGATGCCGTCGACCACCAGAAAAACGCCCGCGTCTTCATCGACGAACACGCGATCTTCATTGTTTTCGCGCAGCCCCAGATCGGTGGCCACGCCGGCCCGCCACATCGCCGCGGTTTTCATCGCGCGTCCTTTCGGCCCGCCGCAACCATCAACACCACAAACGCCAGAAACGCGATCACCAAGGGAATATGCGCGCCGTAGAGGAATCTCATGGGCGAGCCTCGAAGACCATGGTGATCACCTCGGCGATCCGGATTTCCGCCCGCAGAGGCACAGGCTCTTCGACGCCTTTCTTCAGCCTGCGCCCGTCGAGCCAGGTCCCATTGGTGCTGCGATCGACGATCGAAAACGCGCCGGTGGCGGGATCGCGGCGCAGCGTCAGGTGCTCCCGCGAAACTTCGTCGCTCGAATACAGCGCCAGATCCATGGGCTGATCGCTGCCGCCGCGCCCGACGCGAATTTCGTTCTGCGTCATGGTGTAGATCTGCGGGCCGGTGTCGTCTTCATAGCTGAGCTGCGCAAAGACGCGATCGGGCGATTTACGCGTTTCGCGACGCTGCGCAGTCACCGAAGGCTCGCGCCCGGTGAGCGTGGTCTTGGTGCCGCGAAAATCGGGCGCTTCGGTTTCATTGAGCTGCGAATGGATCTCGACATCGCCGCGCGGCACTTCTTCGTCGGGGAAAAATTCGATCACCCAGTCGCGCGCCGCGATGCGGTACTCGCGCGGATTCTTTCCGGTGCGCCAGCGCGCGGGCTTGCGATTCATCTCGGCAACGCGCTGCCTGAGCGCACGGCGCGCATCGTCGGAGATCAGCGCAAACACTCCGGCCAGGCGCGCATGATCGTCAGGCTGAAGATAGACGCTGAAAACGCACGGAAGAAGAACCGTATAGGCCATTTCGAACTGGCCCAGTTCCATGTTGCGGATCAACTCGCCGACGATCGTCTGGCCGCTGAAATCCTGCCGGGTCTCTCTGCCGGCGCTCGCCTGTGCCACTGCCGCACTCCTTCCCCGTTCCGGTTTGAGAGGCCGGAACCCGTTTCCGAGAGGGCGCGGATATTAGAAATCTTACCTCATTAAAGCAGAAACGCAAATGAATAAGCATTCACATATACCTGTAAAAGCGCGTGCAGCGGGGCCGACGCGCTCCAGTAGGCGGCTGGCGCCGGGAACCGCTGTGACCTATTTTCTTTCCTGCGCCCGCGCGCCGGCCAGAATATCCTCAAGCGCCTGGTTGCCTTCATGGCAGGCGTATTCGTAGATGGGACCCTTGGTCGCGATGAACGGGAGCTCGCCGGTCCATGATTTGGTGAACGCTGCGGGATCTTCGATGGTGAAGCGATAGAGCAGTGTGCTCGCGTCCACGCGCGTCAGGCGCTCGATCACTTTCAGATTCTCGCTGGATCCTCGAAACTGCGTCTTGGCGTTGAAATTGGTGGTTTCGATCACCAGCGTCTTGCCTTCCCAATGCCCGCGCGGATCGCCGGCCCACAATCGAATCTGGGGCGGCAGGTGCGGGCGGCCGTCAAGCGGAATCACGCGCGCTTCGTGAATCATTTCGCTCAAAATGGTCACGTAGTTCGGCGTCTGATAGATCTGGTACAGGTTGTTGTACGGCCCGGGGAGCATGGGCGGACCCGCGGTCGCCCAGTAAACGCAGCGCTCGGTGAGCGAACGATCCTGCGCGCGATCGGCCGGATGGGCGCGCGCATACTCCCGAGCCTTGGCGATGCGCGCCTGCGCCTCCGCGGTCAGCGCGGGAACTCTTCCGTCCGCGGGATCGACGATGATCGACGTTCGATACGCTCCGCCGACGAGCGCCAGTTTCTCGCCGCGCTCGAAAAACAATTCGTTATATGCGCGCCCGACGTCCGTTTCCGCGCCGCCATCGCGGCGGTCGCGATTTTGCTGCGCAAGCGTGCGCTTTTCATAGGCCGCGGCCTCTTCCGCGGTGAGCGCCGGTTTATCGCGAAAATCCGCTGGCCGTTCGAGCGGCGTGAGCGTCGAATTCGTCCAGATTCCCTGCAAATCCGCTTGTCCGTGCAGGGCCCCGATCCCCAGCGCGAGCAAAATCGCTTGCCTCATATTGAAATCCTACCGGTGAAAGCGTCCCGTCAGCACGCCTTTTCCGAGAATATGGCCGTCGATCGCCTTCAGCACATCCGCGCGCGTCGCGTCCGGGCCGAGATCGAGCTTGGTATCGAGCGCGAACAGCTCGAACGTGTAATGATGATACGGCCCCTGCGCCCCCGCGCCGGGACCGCGGTATCCGATCACCCCTCCGCCGTTCTTGATCTGCACCGAGCCGTCGGAAGGCTGCGCGCCGGTAGGAATTCCTTCGGCGAGCGAGCGCGCATCGCCGGAAATGTTGAACAGAATCCAGTGCAGCATGTCCTCGGTCGATTTTCGCAGCGCGACGTCGGGATCGTGCATGTAGAGAACGAAGCTCACCGTGTTGGGCGGCACGTTGGTCCATTCGAGTTTGGGTGAAACCGGATGGGGATCGGCCTGCGTGTATTTGTTGGGGATGACTCCGCCGTCCTCGAATGCCGTGGTGGTGAGCGTCAATCCCGGCCGAGGCGGCGCTTTGGCGCCTTTATCCTGAGCGCAGGCGGCGCCGGCAATCGCCAATAAAACGATCCAGCCTTTCATATCGAGCTCCTTTCTGGTCCATCACAATCTCACGCGCCCCCCATAGGCTACGCGCCGACCACCGCGCTCAGCGCTTCGGCCACGGCGCTCACCATCCGGTCAATCTCCGCCTCCGTAATCACCAACGGAGGCGCGAAGCACACGCAATCTCCAATCGCGGGATGCGCGCCGCCCGATCCGCGGGTGCGTGTGATGACGCCGCGCTTGAGCATCTCGCTTTGCAGCCGTGACACGACCTTGCGGTCCGCGGTGAAATTTTTCCTGGTCGCACGATCCTCCACCAGCTCCAGTCCTGCCAGCAAGCCCTTGCCGCCGCGAATCTCGCCGACATTGGGATGATCGCGGAACGCGCTGTCGAGCGCCTGAAGCAGCCGTCGGCCCATTTGCTCCGACCGCGCGCACAGATTTTCGCCGTCAATGATGTCGATATTCTTCAGCCCCACCCCGCAGCACGTCGGATGCCCCGAATAGGTGTGCGCATGCATCCACCGGTCGCCTGGCGCGACCGAATCGAGAGCATCCTTGACCGCGGCGCTCGCCACCATCCCGCCCAGCGGAAGATAGCCCGAAGTCACGCCTTTCGCGAAAGTGAGAATATCCGGCTTCACGTTCCAATGTTCGACCGCGAACCATCGGCCCGTGCGCCCGAATCCGGTAATGATCTCGTCGGCGATGAACAGCACGTTGTAGCGCGTGCAGATTTCGCGCACCCGCGGCCAGTAATCGTCGGTGGGATAGATCACGCCGCCGGCGCCATGGATCGGCTCGCCGACGAACGCAGCCACCGAATCCGGCCCTTCGCGCAGAATGGCTTCCTCAAGCTCCCGCGCCGCGGCCTCGCCGATCGTCTCCCCGTCCCTTGCTCCCTGGAACCGGTAGGGATAACACGACTGGATGTGCACGAAACCCGGCACCCGCGGCTCGAACATTTTCCAGTAAGTGCCCATCTTGGTCGCGCTCATGGCCTGAAGCGTAACGCCGTGATACCCCTCCGTGCGCGCGATCACTTTCACCTTTTCCGGTTTCCCCGACGCTTTCCAGTAAAACCGGGCGGTCTTGAACGCGGATTCGTTCGCCTCCGCTCCGCCGGTGGTGAAAAACACTGCATCCATCCGGGCGAGCTTCGCTATGCGCTCGGCAAGCCGGATCGCCGGAACGTTCGACGTGCCGGCGTAAGCCGAGAAAAACGCCAGCTCTTTCATCTGCGCCGCCGCCGCATCGCCCATCTCCGCGCGGCCATGCCCGATGTTTACGTTCCACAGGCCGGAAAGTCCGTCGATGTATTCGCGCCCGGCAATATCCCAAACCTTGGCTGCGCGCCCGCGCACGAAAATGACAGGCGCAGCATGATCAACGGGATGATGCAGCGGATGGATCAGGTGGTCATGATCGGCCTTGACCAAGTCGGCGCTGAGCGCCGTAGTGTCTTCGAGAGTCATCGAAGCACAGAATATCACCCAATCGCCATGCGATTGGGAACGCACTTCCCACCACCCACTTCCCCAATCAGTTCCCCGCGACGTTGAAGTACGGAATTCCCGCGCTCGTCATCGACTTGTTCAGCGCCGGCAGATCCGCGGCCAGCTTGTCAAGGTCCCCGACGTCCTTGTTCAACTGCCGCGACGCGTCCTGCGCTTCCTCGAGCTGCCGCGAAGTCGGCGCGCCGGTGTAGTTATCCAGCTGGCCGAGCAGCCTTCCGATCTTGACCGTCACTGGCGGCGGAGCGTAGGGCGGCGGCGCACCAGCGCCATCACCGCCGCGGCCGCCCGGCTGATCGAACCGCGCCGCGACTTTCTTGGCGCGATCGAGCAAATCGTCCGCCGACTTCTGGACCGCTTCGGGAATCTTCGGCGCGCCCGGCTGCTTCCAGCCATCGGTGAGACTGGTCAGCGAATTCCGGATCGCAACCGCCCGCTTGCGCGCCGCATCGGCTTGGCGCGTCAATTGGAGCAGCGTGTCGATGGTTTCGCGACGCGTGCGGCGATCGGATTCCGGCACCTGGATGCGCGGGTCCTGCTCGACCACGACCTTTGCCGAATCCGTCTTGCCCGCGAGCGCGACGGTCACAGTGTAGGTTCCCGGCTCGACCAGCGCGCCGCGCGCGGTGCCGAACCCTCCGCGACCACCCCCGCCTCCGCGACCACCCGCGGGCGCCGCTCCTTCGCTTGGCTCGACACCGAATTCGGCGTTCAACTCGCCGCCGAACTGTTCTTCCGCCGGCGGCTCGGCTGGCGTGGCCTGCGCGGCCTGCGCGGCCTGCCCACCCCCGCCGCGACCCCCGCGGCCGCTACCTCCGCGACCTCCGCGCCCGCCGCCCCCGACGCCCGTATTTTCCGTTTCCGGTGGAACCGGCGCATTCGAGCGCAGGTCCCAGGCGATCCTGGTCACCTCGCCGCCTTCCACGCGGGCGTTGAATTCGCGCACTTCCTTCCCCGCTCCGTCGGTGACGGTTACATGCGCACGTCCCGCATTCTTCGCGTAAATATTCAGCAGCGCGCCGGCGGGCGCGTTCGGAGCCATAAACAGCGCCGACCCAATGAATCCGCGGTAATCCGCCATCTTCCATTCCACCGCCGGCCGCGTCTCGAACAGCTTCAGATCGCTCGTGAGCACGTTGCTGCTCATCTGTTCGAGGGCATTGATGTCATCCATGATCCAGATCGAGCGACCGTGCGTCGCCAGAATCAGATCGTGCTCACGCGGGTGAATCTGAATGTCGAAGACCGGAACCGTGGGCAGACCGTTCTTCATGCGATGCCAGCTTTGACCGCGATCGAAGGTCACGAACATTCCGAACTCGGTTCCCGCAAACAGCAGCTCCGGATTGACCGGATCTTCGCGAATCGCGTGCACCGTTCCCGCATCCGGCGGAATTCCATTGGTAATTTTCGTGAACGAATCGCCGTAGTTGGTGGTGCGGTAAATGTAAATCGCATAGTCCGCGCTGCGATGATTATCGATGGTGATATACGCCGTCCCCGCGTCTTTGTGCGACGGCTCGATGCGGCTGATGTATCCGCCTTTGGGCGCCCCCGGCATGTGGCTGATGACGTTGGACCACGTTTTTCCGCCGTCGTTGGACATCTGCACGTTTCCGTCGTCTGTGCCGGCCCACAAGACTCCCGCGCGCGCGGGCGATTCCGCGATCGCGGTGATGCACGGCCACGCGGCGACGCCGTCGTTGCGCGAAAGCACGCCTCGGTCGCCCATCGTTTTTCCGAAAATGGTCTGTTTGTTCCGGTCCGCGTTGGTGGTCAAATCTTCACCTAGGACCACCCAGGTATTGCCGCGATCGGTGGATTTAAACAAATGATTTCCGCCGTAATAAATGGTGTTGTGATCGTGCGGCGAAATCATCAGCGGCGAATTCCACTGGAAGCGATAGCGCGGCGCGTCGTCATTGGGCTCCTGCGGACGGATGGACTTCGATTCGCTGGTGCGCAGGTCGCGGCGGGTCAGATTCCCGTCCTGCGATTCGGAATAAACGATGTTGGGATCGGTCGGGTCGATGCGATTGTAAAATCCGTCGCCGCCCTGCACGCTGATCCAGTCCTCGTTGCCGATGCCGAGCGACTGCGCGCTGGAGCTCGGCCCGCACCAGTCATAGTTGTCCTGCATGCCGCCGCACACGTGGTACGGCTTCTGATAATCGAAGGCGACCTCGTAGAACTGGCCCACGGCGAAATTGTTCAACGCGCGCCAGGCGCGCCCGCTATCGTTGGTCACCCACACGCCGCCGTCGTTGCCGATGAACAAATGATCGGAATTTGCGGGATCGATCCAGATGGCGTGCACGTCGCTGTGGACGCGCTGGAAACGGGCCTGCGTGAAGGTGCGCCCGCCGTCCTCCGACATATAAATGTTGACGCCGCCCATCCAGATTTTCATGTCATTGTTGGGATCCACGCGAATCTGGCTGAAATAAGACGGCCGCGGGTCGGTATCGCTCATGTGCGTCCAGCTCTCGCCTTTGTCTTCCGATCGATAAACTCCGGTCCCTCTGTTGTCGGCCTGCACCTCGGCGTAAACGATATTGGGATTTTTTCGATAAATATCGATGGCGCAACGTCCCATATCGTTGGAAGGAAGGCCGTGCGAGAGCTTGGTCCAGTGCGCGCCGCCGTCGATCGAGCGGTACAATCCGCTGCCCGGCCCGCCGCCGTTGTATCCGAAAACCGTCCGCTGGCGCTGATACGCCGCCGCGTACAAAATATTGGGGCTCTGCGGATCGATGGCGATATCCGATACGCCGGTGTTCTCGTCGATATACAGCGCGAGCGTCCACGTGGCGCCGCCGTCGGTGCTTTTGTAGACGCCGCGCTCTTTATTGGGACCCCACAGATCGCCCAGCGCGGCGACGTACACGATATTGGGATCGGTGGGGTGGACGACAATCCGTCCAATGTGATGCGTCGCTTCAAGACCGAGGTGAACCCAGGTCGTTCCGCCGTCCATGGATTTGAAGACGCCGTCGCCCCATGACGAGCTCTGGCGATTGTTCGCCTCACCCGTCCCGACATAAAGAATCGACGGATTCGAAGGCGCGAGCGCCAGATCCCCGATTGAAGGATTGGGCTCATCCTCGAAAATCGCCTTCCACGTCGCGCCGCCGTTGACCGATTTGAAAATTCCACCGGCGGCCGAGCCGACGTAGATGATACGCGGATCGGATTCGACGATCGCCAGGTCGTCGATACGCCCGCCCATCACGGCCGGGCCGATGCTGCGAAACTTGAGATTTTTCAACGCGGCATCGTAATTCGGCTGGCCGAACGCCGCGCAGGCGAAAAGGAGAGGGAGCGCAATTCTAGGGAGGCTCATGGCTCAATATTTTAACGCCGATGAGTCCTGTGTGAAAGCCCGGGAAACCGCGGCCGCACGGCTGGCGGCTGTCGAGCGCGCTTCGCGATCCGGGTGCGTTCCAGCCGCCTCGGGTGAGCGAGCGGGCCAAACCCGGCAGTTCCACCAGCGGATGCGCGATCCCTCCACGAGCAGGTAAACTGATTAAATTGAACGAAATTCATGAACGGCGCAAAGCCCTTGCCGCGCGCCTCGACGAACTCAAAATTGACGTTTTGCTGGCCTCTTCGCCGGCCAATGTGCGCTATCTTTCCGATTACGCCGGCTCGAACGGTCTGGTGCTCATCGCGCGCATGGAGGCGCATTTCTTTACCGACCCGCGGTATGGTCTCGAAGCGTCGCAAACCATCACTGCGCATGTGCATGTCGCCAAGGGACCGCTGATTGCGGCTGCGGCAGCCCTGGCCAAGCGCAAAAGATGGAAAAAAATCGGGTTTGAATCGGAAGCCCTCACCTATTCGGCATACGCGAAGCTCAAGGAGGATCTGCCGCTCGGCTTTTCGCTGGTACCCATCGGGCGCGTCATCGAAGAACAGCGCATGATCAAATCGGCCGAGGAAATCGAAAAAATCCGCCGCAGCGTGGAGGCGAATTCCGAGGCGTTTTCGCGCACTTTGCGCCGCGTCAAGCCGGGGACGCGCGAAAAAGAGATCGCGGCCGAGCTGGAATTCCAGATGCGCGCGCTTGGCGCCGAAAAACCGTCGTTCGACACCATCGTCGCGGTGGGCGATCGCTCGGCTCTACCGCATTCCATCCCCAGCGGGCGTCGTCTCGCGGAAAATGAACTATTATTAATTGACATGGGCGCGAGCCTGGAGGGTTATTCGAGCGATATGACGCGCATGGCCTACGCCGGTACTCCGCCGCGGCGGATTCGCGAGATGTACCGCGCCGTCCATGAGGCGCAGATCGCCGCGCTCGATGCCGTCCGGCCGGGGATCGCCGCGAATAAAGTGGATGCCGCCGCGCGGAATGTGCTCAAAAAGCACAAGCTCGAACGTGAGTTCATCCATTCCACCGGCCACGGCCTGGGGTTGGAAATCCATGAGCCGCCGCGGCTCGGGAAAAAAGAAAAAACCCGCCTTCAGCCCGGGATGGCGATCACCATCGAGCCGGGCGTGTACATCGCCGGGTTGGGCGGCGTGCGCATCGAGGATACAGTGGTGGTCACCGCAACCGGGTGCGAAATCCTGACGCCGACCAGCAAGGAATTGATCGCGCTGTGAAAAGCGCTACGCTGGCAGGAACACGTAGCTGTGGGACGGCCGGCGGGTTTCTTGCCAGCTGTCCGGCCTGTTCAGATTCAGACGAACGACAGCCGGCAAGACCGGCTGTCCCACGACATTTAAATGACCATTGAAGAAATCAAAGAACTGATCCAGGTTTTCAACGAAAGCGGAGTGGCCGAGCTCGAAGTGCAGCGCGGCGACAACCGCCTTCGCCTGCGCCGCGCGAGCGTTCAGCACGACCTGATGGTCGCGCCGGCGCCTCAGGTGGACGCGGCCGTTCCGGTCACCGCCGTAGCCGCTTCCCAGGCCGCCGCCCCCGCCGCGAATTTTCCCGCGGCGACCGCAACCGCAACCGCCAAGGCTCCCGAACCCGATTCCGGCCACGTTCTGGTGAAATCCCCCATCGTCGGAACATATTACGAATCGCCCGCGCCCGGCGCGCCGCCGTTTGTCAAAGTGGGCGATCCGGTCGAGCCCGGCCAGGTGCTGTGCATCATCGAATCGATGAAGCTCATGAACGAAATCGAATCCGAAGTGGCCGGCGTCATTGCGTCCAGGCTGTGCGAAAACGGGCGCCCGGTCGAATACGGCGAAGCGCTGTTCGCCATCCGCCCACGATAACGATGTTCGAAAAAATTCTCATCGCGAATCGCGGAGAGATCGCCCTGCGCGTGATCTGCGCGTGCAAGGATCTCGGAATCAAAACCGTCGCGGTGTACTCGGAAGCCGATCGCTACAGCCTGCACACGCGCTTTGCCGACGAAGCCATCTGCATCGGTCCGGCAAAAAGCTCGCGCAGCTACCTGGATATTCCGTCGGTGATCAGCGCGGCGGAAATCACCAACGCCGACGCGGTCCATCCGGGCTATGGATTTCTTTCCGAAAACGCCGATTTCGCTGAAGTGTGCGAAACCAGCGGCCTCACGTTTATCGGGCCGCGGCCGGAGGTGATCCGGCGCATGGGATTGAAGCAGATCGCGCGCGCGTCGATGGAGGAAGCCGGCGTACCCATTCTTCCCGGATCGAAAGGGATTCTCAAGAGCCTGGATGAAGCCCAGGAGATCGCGACCGAGATCGGATTCCCGGTGATGCTTAAAGCTTCCGCCGGCGGGGGTGGCCGTGGAATGCGCGTGGTGCGCGAGGAACGTGAGCTCGCCTCCCTGCTTGCGCAGGCGCAGTCCGAAGCGTCGGCGGCCTTTTCCTGCGGCGATATGTACATGGAGAAGCTGGTCGAGAATCCGCGGCATATCGAATTCCAGGTCCTGGGCGATCAGCACGGCAACATCGAAATCTTCGGCGAGCGCGAATGCTCCATCCAGCGCCGGCACCAGAAGTTGATCGAAGAAGCGCCGTCGATCGCGGTTTCGCCCGAACTCCGCTGCCGGATCTCGGAAGGACTCAAGAACGCGCTCAAACAGATCGGCTACACCAACGCCGGAACCGTCGAATTTTTGATGGACCAGGGCGGAAATCTGTACTTCATCGAAGTGAACGCGCGCATTCAGGTGGAGCATCCGGTGACGGAGATGATCACCGGCGTCGATCTGGTAAAAAGCCAGATCCGCGTCGCGGCAGGTGAGCGCCTGGACCAGATCCTGCGCGAGCGCGTGACCCTCCGCGGCCACGCCATCGAATGCCGCGTAAACGCCGAGCATCCGGAAACGTTCACGCCGTCGCCCGGCCGCATCACCGGCCTGAACCTTCCCGGCGGAGCGGGAATTCGGGTGGACACGGCCGCCTATCAGGACGGCGTCATTCCTCCCTATTACGATTCGCTGGTGGCGAAGCTGATCGCCTGGGGCGGCGATCGCAACGAAGCCATCGCGCGCATGCGCCGCGCACTCGAAATGTTCGTCGTGGAAGGGATTTATACGTCCATTCCGCTTCACGAGCGGATTCTCTCCCACCCCGATTTCGTGGAAGGAAAGCTCGATACCGGATTCCTTACGCGCATCGGGGTTGGTGAAAAGGCCAAGTAGCGATGTGATAGCTTGGAGCGATGAAGCTCTCCGCGCTGCTTTCGCTTGCGATCGCGATTCCGGCCTGCGCCGGTGACGCCAATCTTACTCCCAAGGAACGCGCCGACCTGGTTCAGTATCTTCAGGACTCGCGCAAGGAATTCCTCGATTCGGTGAGCGCGCTCTCCGACGCACAGTGGCGCTGGAAACCTTCGCCCGAACGCTGGAGCGTGGGCGAGTGCGCCGAGCACATCGTGCTTTCCGAAGAAATGCTGTTCGCGTCCGCAAAGCGCGCGCTCGCGAATCCGCCCGATCCGGATTGGGAGAAGAAAACGGCAGGCAAAACCGAGATCCTGCTCAGCGTTATGGCGCAGCGCAAAGGCAAGGCGACCGCGCCCGAGGAGATCCGGCCCACCGGCAAGATGACGCGCGCGGAAATCATGGCCAAGTTCGAGGAAAACCGCTCGCAGACGCTTAAATTTGTCGAAGAAACTCAGCTTCCGCTCAAAGAGTACATTTCGCCGCACCCCTTCCCGATCTTCAATCCTCTGAATGCTTACCAGTGGGTGCTGTACATCCCGCTGCACAATATGCGCCATGACAAGCAGATCGCGGAAGTGAAGGCGACGCCCGGGTTCCCGGGCAAGTAAGCGCGCAGTAATGCAATTGTAATTTGATCGTAACTCATCATCGGTTACTCTCTTCAGTAGATATGAAGAAAATCGTGCTGATTGAGGACGACCAGGATCTCTACTCCCTGATCCAATACAATCTCGAAAAAGAAGGGTTTGCGATGGCGGGGTCGCAAACCGGAAAAGGCGCGCTGGAACTGTGCCGGCGCGAGCGGCCGGACCTGATTATTCTCGATATCATGCTGCCCGATTCCGACGGTCTGGAAATCTGCAAAGCGATTCGCGCCAGCTCCGAGCTCGCGCACATCCCGGTCATCTTCCTGACGGCGCGCGCCACCGAAACCGACCGCATCGTGGGCCTCGAGCTGGGCGCCAACGACTACATCGTCAAGCCGTTTTTCGTGCGTGAACTGATTGCGCGCATCAAAATTCATTTCCGCGGCCAGCCGCCGGTTTCGAAGCTCCTCAAGAGCGGCGATCTGGAGCTCGATCGCGCGCGCTGCCGCGTGCATCTTTCCGGAAACGAAATTTCGCTCACGGCCACCGAATTCCGCCTGCTCGAATTCCTCATGAGCAGGCCGGGCGTGGTTTTCAGCCGCGAACAGTTGCTCGATGCCGTTTGGGGCCACGATCGCGCGGTGACGGATCGCACCGTGGACGTTTACATTCTGCGCCTGCGCCAGAAAATCGAAGTCGAGGGGGGCACCGCATTCATCCGCAGCGTTCGGGGGTTCGGGTATAGCTTCAACACCGAAGTTCCCGAAGACAAGAGCGTGCTCGCGACGGAGTAGGCCGGTCTTCGCGCGTGCAGCCGAACGCATCCACGGCTTACGATAAATATGTGGACCCGCTTCGCCGCCAGCAGCTTTTGGACGCCCTCGCTTCGCGCATTCTGATTCTCGACGGCGCGATGGGCACCATGCTGCAGGCGCATCACCCCACGGCGGCCGATTACGGCGGCGCTGGACTCGAAAACTGCAACGAGAATCTCTCGCGCACGCATCCCGAATGGGTGCTCGGCGTACATCGCGCCTACCTCCAGGCCGGCTCCGACATCATCGAGACCAACAGTTTTCAAGGCTCGCCCATCGTGCTCGCCGAGTTCGAGCTCGAAGACAAAACCCACGAGCTGAACGTGCTTGCCGCCAGGCTCGCGCGGCAGGCGGCCGATGAATTTTCGACGCCGCACAAACCGCGCTTCGTCGCCGGCTCGCTCGGGCCGACCACCAAATCGATCACGCTGCGCGGCGATGTGACGTTCGACCAGATGCGCTCCAGCTACTACGCGCAGGCGCGCAGCCTGGTGGAAGGCGGCGCGGATATTCTGCTGATCGAGACGGGGTTCGACACGCGCAACATCAAAGCCGGCGTATTCGCGGTGAAACAACTGGAGCGCGAATTGGGCGCACCCATTCCGCTGATGATTTCGGGAACCATCGAGCGCTGGGGCGCGATGCTCGCCGGTCAACCCGTCGATGCGTTTTACTCGTCGGTCGCGCATGCGGATCTGCTGTCGATCGGGCTCAACTGCGCCACCGGTCCGGATTTGATGACCGATCACATCCGCTCGCTCGCCGAGATGGCGTCCACGCGGATTTCGTGTTATCCCAACGCGGGATTGCCGAACGAAGAGGACAAGTATCTGGAAACGCCCGAATCGCTCGCCGCGCAGCTTGCGAAATTCGTCAAGCACGGCTGGCTCAACATGGTCGGCGGCTGCTGCGGAACAACGCCCGAGCACATTCGCGCCATCGCGCAGATGGCGGACGGTCACGCCCCGCGCGCGGTCCCCGCGCCGTCCCACAAAGCGTACTATTCCGGCATCGAGCTCGTTGAAGCTGAAGAGTCGAACCGGCCTCTGATTGTGGGCGAGCGCACCAACGTGATCGGCTCGCGTCTGTTCAAGCAGATGATCGCCGAAGAAAAGTGGGAAGAGGCAAGCGAGATCGCGCGCTGGCAGGTGAAAAACGGGGCGCACATCGTGGATGTCTGCCTGCAATCCTCGGATCGCGAGGAGTTGAAGGATATCGATCCGTTCTACGCGAAGCTGATGCCCAAGATCAAAGCGCCGGTAATGATCGACACGACGGACGCCAAGGCGGTCGAGTGCGCGCTCCAGTGGTGCCAGGGAAAATCGATCATCAATTCGGTCAACCTCGAAGACGGCGAGGAAAAATTCGAGCGCGTCTGCCCGATCGCCAAGGCCTATGGCGCCGCGCTGATCGTCGGCACCATCGATGAAGACAAAATTCAGGCGCAGGCGTTCACGCGCGAGCGGAAATTGGCTGTAGCGGAACGCAGCGTAAGGCTGCTGACGGGAAAATACGGCATCGCGCCCGAAGATATCATCATCGATCCGCTGGTTTTCCCTTGCGCCACCGGCGATGAGAATTACATCGGCGGCGCAGTCGAGACGATCGAAGCGATCCGGCTGGTCAAACAGAACATTCCATACGTCAAAACCGTGCTGGGCGTGTCGAACATTTCCTTCGGACTGCCCGGTGCGGCGCGCGAAGTGGTGAATTCGGTTTTCCTTTATTACGCGACCAAAGCCGGGCTCGATCTGGCGATCGTCAATGCAGAAAAGCTGGAGCGCTTCGCCTCGATTCCAGTCGAAGAGCGCAGGCTCGCGGAAAATCTGCTGTTCAACACGCCTCCGCCGTCGATTTTGGCGCCGGAAGACTGGCGCGAGCAGAGTCGCGAGCAGAAAATCGCGATTAATCAGCACCATATCGCCGCAATTACCGAGCATTTTCGCAAAGCCGGCAAAAAAGAGAAGAAAAAAGCCGCCGAATTGCCGCTCGATGAGCGCCTGGGGAATTACATCATCGAAGGCACCAAGGACGGCCTGATTCCGGATCTCGACTTGAAACGGGGCGAGGGCGCGGCGCCGCTCGATATCATCAATGGTCCGCTGATGGCCGGAATGAGCGAGGTTGGCCGGCTGTTCAACAACAACGAGCTGATCGTCGCCGAAGTCTTGCAATCGGCCGAAGCGTTGAAGGCCGCGGTCGCGCATCTTGAAAAGTTCATGGAGAGGAGCGAATCGAGCTCGCGGGGAAAGATCGTGCTCGCGACGGTGAAAGGCGATGTGCACGATATCGGCAAGAATTTAGTCGAAATTATTTTGTCGAATAACGGCTACCGGGTGATCAATCTGGGGATAAAAGTTCCACCCGAGGATCTGATTCAAGCCTGGCGCGAGCATAAGCCCGACGCCATCGGGTTGAGCGGCTTACTGGTAAAAAGCGCCCACCAGATGGTGACCACGGCATCGGATTTCAAGGACCATGGCGTGGACGTTCCGCTGCTGGTGGGCGGCGCTGCGCTGTCTGAAAAATTCACCACCACGCGCATCGGTCCGGCCTATGGAAATGCGACCTTCTATGCGAAAGACGCGATGACCGGGCTGCGCATCATGAATGAGCTGATGGACCCGGCCACGCGAGGGGCCGCAATCAGCACGCACGTGTTTACTTCGATTGCGCCGGCCGGTCAGGTCAAGGCCGCCGTGCAACCCGCCGGAACCACGCGCAGCCCGAAAGTCCGCACCGACATCCCGATCCCCGCGGCACCCTATCTCGACCGCCGCGTGCGCAATGTCCCCGATCTTCACGAAATCTGGAGTTACATCAATCCCTACATGCTGTACGGCCGGCATCTCGGATTTAAGGGACATTTCGAAAAGTTGCTGGCCGAGCGCGATGCGAAAGCGATCGAACTCTTCAATCAAGTGGAGGAAGTCAAGCGGCAAGCGGAACAATTCATGAAAATTCGCGCGGTGTGGCAGTTTCTTGAAGCCGAGCGTGACGGCAATTCGATCCGTCTGTTCGCCCCCGGTGAGGCGAGTCCGCTGCATACGTTCAAATTCGGACGGCAGCCCAAATCCGACGGTCTGTGCCTGAGCGATTACGTTCTGGATGCCGAGGAAGGCCGTCGCGATCACATCGCGCTGTTCGTGGTGACCGCGGGCGAGTGTGTGCGATCGCATTCGGAAGAAGCCAAAGCGCGCGGCGAATTTCTGCTGGCGCACGCGCTGCAAGCCCTCGCCATCGAGACCGCCGAAGCTTGCGCCGAGTGGCTGCATCGCCGCATCCGCGAGGATTGGGGCCTTCCCGATCCGCCTACGATGACCATGCAGGAGCGCTTCACCTCGCGCTACCGCGGCAAGCGCTACAGCTTCGGCTATCCGGCTTGCCCCCATCTCGAAGACCAGGCAGGATTGTTCGCGCTGCTGAAGCCCGAGGAGATCGGCGTGAAGCTGACCGATGGCTTCATGATGGACCCTGAGGCGAGCGTCAGCGCCCTGGTCTTCCATCATCCCGATTGCGCCTACTTCACAGCGAGCGATACGGCGGACATTTTGTAAACGCAACGCTACTCCGCCCGCACCCCGAACTCGCGCAGCAATTCGCCCTGCGGCGAATACAACCGTACCCAATAAACTCCCGCGCTGAATCTCCGCCCCACGTGCGCCGAGATCAGGTTCGAGCCCGTCTGCGCGACGGCGGCGCCGCTCCATATGGCCCCGCCGAGCGCGTCCACCACTTCCACGCGCAGACCCGAGGTTTCGCCCAAGTCCGTGCAGTCGATGCGAAAGTCAATCCCCGCTCCCGCGTGTGCGTGCGCCACGCTATCCTCCGCGCCGCCGCGCAACGATACCAGCTCGAGCGGAACGCTGTGATCGGCATGGGTACGATACGGAATCGCAATCGCCACCGCCGCAGCCACCGCCGCCAGCGCGGCAAATGCAAAGACGTGCCTCAGACGCGCGGGGCGCTTCTCGACTTTGTAATCGAGCGCACAGCTCTTGAAGGCGCGGATGTATTGCTCGGTTTTTTCAAGCTCCTGGCGGCAGGACTGGCACGCGAGCAGGTGCTCTTCAAAACATGCGCACTGATCCTCGCTGAGACGGTTGAAGATGTATTCGTCGAAGACTTCTTCGAGCGGATGCCGATCAAACGTCGAGTGATTTTCCACAGGACCTCGTACCGAACTGGCACTTCTTAGTCTCTTAGTGGGAAATGCCGGCAGAAGTTCTCAAGAAAAATGCAGTCAAAGCGCGGTGGGTCAGTTTTTTCCTACCCAATTGGCCGAATCTCGCCTTGGCCCGGCTCTTGAGCAGGCGGAACTGCGTCTCGCTCAGGTTCATTTCCGAGCAGATCTGGTCCTGTCCCTGTTCCCGAAGATAAAAGCGAGTCAGGATTTCGCGATCGCGGTCGCTCAATTCGTCGAGAACGCGCCGGATCAGCTCCACGCGCTGACGGAAAATAGCTTCTTCCTCGGGGTTCGTGTTGGGATCGGCAATCCGGGAGCTGGTCTCTAAATCCAAATGATCCTTACGGATATGCACTACCCGATCGATATGTGCGGCCACCTGGCGGCGGACGATGGTGCGCACAAACCCCATCAGCCGCTGGGGATCGCGCAGTTCTCCACGCCGGATTGCCTGGACCACCAGGACGAAGGTATCGTGCACCTTGTCATCGAACTCCTGAGGACCCAACTGGCGGCACAGATAAAACCGTATCCCCTTTGAAAACAGTACATACAGCTCTTCCATGCCGTCCGTCTCCCCGCCGCGAATGCGTTCGACCAGGACACTCAACGCCTCCCAGCGGGCGGGCGACGGATCGTCGAAGTCCATCTCATAGCCGAGGAAATCGGGGTGTGCGGGCCTGCCGTTCATCATTGTGCACCTCCGCTCACCTGATAAGCCGCCCAATAGGCGGGCGAGGCGCGCCACGATCCCGACCGCAGCATATCCACCTGGCTGCGGCGCAGCGCTTCGGCCGGCGGCACGTCATGCAAATAGCGGTAAAAGCTTGAAAAAATCGCGCCCGTCGAGTCCGAAACGGGCCACCCCGTAGAAACGATGGCGCGTGCGCCCGCAGTTTGCCAGGCGCGCGTCAAACCGAGCAGCCCGGCGCCCGCCCGCGCGTCTCCGGCGCCCGTTTCGCAGCCGCTCATCACCACCACCGCGCCCCGAACCTGCATGCTTGAAACCTCGGCCACCGTTAGCAGTTCCGGCGTTCCCGTTGCGCCGATTCCGAGGGCGATCAGCCCCTGATCACGCCCCGCGGGCGGAGTCAAGACGTGGGTCGCCAGGTGGATGATCGCGGGTTGGCGCGCGGCCAGTTGCAGAAACAGCGGGCGGGTGGCGTCGGCGCCGCGCAGCAGGACGGCGTTGCCCTGCCAGCTTCGCGCGCTCGATTCGATCTCGGCGCCGCTCGCCACCAGCCGGTTCAGAT
>JASHWA010000142.1 GCA_030044325.1 Bryobacteraceae bacterium | reverse complement strand
GCGCTACGCGTATGCTCCGCTGCCGTCCGCGTTTTTTTCGGCGCGCTCTTTGGTGATGCGCTCCAAATATCCGCTCCGGCGAAACGCTTCGAGCGGATCGGGCGGCAGACCGCGCGCCGCGCGCCATTCGCGAATCATGGGGCGAACGTCGGTAGCAAAGGCGTCCTGAAGGCACGATTCCGCGCGAATCACATCCGAGTTTTGCCGCGCCTGACGCAGCGCCACGGAATCCACCAGCGCGGCTTGGGCCCAAAGCTGCTGCGCCACCACCGCGGTCTGAATCATGGCTTCGATCTTGCCCTTCAAATTGTGGCTTTGATCGATCATGTACGCGATATCGGCGGGCGAACCCGTTTCGCGCTCGAAATCGATAATTTCGTGAAAAATGCGAAACACCTGGTAGGGATCGATGGAGCCCAGGGTGAGATCGTCGTCGGCGTAGCGGCGATCGTTAAAGTGAAAACCGCCGAGCATTTCCTCCGCAAGAAGCCAGGCGACAATCTGTTCGATATTCTGCGACAAATAATGATGCCCGGTATCGACCAGAACCTTGGCGCGCGGTCCCGCCGCTCGCGCGAAGTGCAGCGCCATGCCCCAATCGGCGATATCGGTGTGATAAAAAGCCGGCTCGAAGGGTTTGTATTCGACAAGCAGACGCTGATTCGGGTCGAGCTGCGCGTGCACCTCGGCCAGGTACTGCTCGAACCATTTTTTGCGCTGCCCGATGCCGGCCGTGCCGGGATAATTGGAGCCGTCAGCGAACCACAGGGAAAGATCGCGCGACCCTGTCTTGCGCGCGATGGCGATACTCTCCAGGCAATGCGCCAGCGCCTTGCGCCGCACGCGCTCCTCCGGATTTCCAAACGAGCCGAACTTGTATTCCTGATCCTGAAACAGATTCGGATTAATGGCGCCGATGCGCACGTGGTAGCGCTGCGCGAGCGCGCTCACTCGATCCGCCTGCGCGGGACCCTCCGGAAAATCCCACAGCACGTGAACCGCGACGGACGGACAAATTCCGGTGAAAGCGTGCACCTGGCCCGCATCGCTCAGCTTCTCTTCGATATTGGTCGCCGCGGCCGCTTGCAGAAATTTGCCGAACCTGGTTCCCGTGTTGGCGAAACCCCAGGAAGGCAGCTCGATCGAGAAGCGATTGAGCGCGGCGATGAGCGCATCGGAATTCATTTCGTATTCAGTGTAATGGAGTATTAGGATGTTCGTATGAATTCGGGCACGCACATCGCCGTGGACCTGGGCGCGGAGAGCGGCCGCGTTTTCCTGGGCGCGATTCGCGGCGGCGTGCTGTGCATCCACGAAATCCATCGCTTTCCGAATGGACCGCTGGTGTGCGGGCGGAACTTGCATTGGGACGCGGCGCGATTGTGGGACGAAATCCGCAAAGCTCTCGCGTCCATTGAGGAGCCGGACATCGCCGGAATCGGCGTGGATGCGTGGGGCGTCGACTACGCGCTGCTCGGCCACAACGGCGAGCTGCTTCAGAATCCTTTTTGCTATCGCGATCCGCGCAATGCTCGCGCCATGGAGGAGGTGCTGCGCCTGGTTTCGCGCGACAGGATCTATGGCGAAACGGGCGTACAGTTTCTGCCCATCAACACGCTGATTCAGTTGTTCGCCGCCAAGCGCGAAACACCGCAGCAGCTTGGATCGGCCGCGCGACTGCTGATGATTCCCGATCTGTTTCATTACTGGCTGAGCGGAAACGCGCGCTCGGAATACACCGCCGCGAGCACCACGCAGTTCACGAATCCCGTTACGCGGGGGTGGGCCAAATCGCTGCTGGCCGAGTTGGGACTTCCCGCCGACCTGCCCGCGGAAATGGTCGAGCCGGGATGGATCGCGGGCGGCTTGTCGCCGAATCTTCTAAAGAGCGGCGGGAATCGTGCGCGCGTGATTGCGCCCGCATCGCACGACACGGCGTCGGCGGTGGCTGCGGTCGAGGCGAACGGCAGCACCGCGTTTGTGAGCTCGGGAACATGGTCGCTGGTTGGAATCGAGCTCGATTCGCCGGTGATTTCGCCGGAAGCGATGCGCTTGAATTTCACCAACGAAGGCGGCGTCGCGGGCACCACGCGGCTGCTCAAAAATGTTATGGGATTGTGGATGCTGCAAGCCTGCCGCAATCGCTGGATGGCTGACGGACGGCGCTTCGAGTACGGGGAGCTGGCCGAAGCGGCCCGAACCGCGCCGGCGTTTGAACGGCTGGTGGACCCGGATCACGCCTCGTTTTTGAATCCGCCCGACATGCCCGCGGCAATCGACCGGTTTTGCCGGGTGACCGGGCAGCGCGCGCCGGATTCTCCCGCCGCATACACGCGCGCGGTGCTCGAAAGCCTGGCGCTCAAATACCGGGTGGTGATCGGCGATATCGAAACTCTCATCGGCCGGCGGATCGACCGCATTCGCGTGATGGGCGGCGGATCGCGAAATGCGCTGCTCAATCAGTTCACAGCGGACGCCACGGGGAAACAGGTGATCGCCGGGCCGCAGGAAGCGGCGGTGCTGGGAAATCTCGGCGTGCAGATGATCAGCCTGGGCGAGCTCGGCTCGCTTGGCGAGCTTCGCGCGCTGATCGAGCATTCTTTCCCTACGGAAATTTACGAACCGGGCGACACGGCTCGCTGGGACGCGCAAGACGGCCGCTTCCGGCAATACTGCGCGGAGGCGGGCGGATGAGCGTTCTGGTGGAGGCCCGGCGAATTCGCAAGTCGTTTGCGGGCGTGCAGGCGCTCGACGGCGCGTCGTTCGAGCTGTTGAGCGGGGAGGTGCACGCGCTGGTGGGAGAAAACGGCGCGGGGAAGTCGACGCTGATCCGGATCGTCACCGGCGCGGTCCAACCGGACGGAGGAACGCTCATCATCGCCGGCCGCGCGATCGATCGCCTGACGCCTGCGGTCGCGCGTTCACTTGGAATCGCCGCGGTTTATCAGCAGCCCGCGCTGTTTCCGCACTTGACGGTGGCCGAAAACATCGCGCTCGCCAGTGAAGCGGGCGCGGCGTGGAAGCGCATCGACTGGAAAGGGCGGCGCAAACGCGCGCAGGAACTGCTCGACCGCGCGGGCTTGAGCATCGCGCCGGAGCGGATGGTCAGCACGCTCAGCATGCCGGAGCAGCAGATCGTCGAAATCGCCGGCGCGATCGGCGCGCGGGCGAAAATTCTGATCCTGGATGAGCCCACGGCCTCGCTCACGGAACGCGAAGTCGAAAGATTGTTTCAAACAATCCGATCGCTCGCCGCGGAGGGCGCGGGAATCCTCTACATTTCGCATCGTCTGGAAGAAATCTCCGCGGTCGCCACCCGCATCACGGTTCTGCGCGACGGACGGACCATCGCGACGGCGGCGGCGGGCGATATTGACCGGACCGCGTTAATCGAAATGATGGCGGGCCGTTCGCTCGCCGCCGGGGGTGAGGAGGTTCGCGCGCGCCGCGCCGCGCTTTCGGGCGAAATCGCGCTCGAAGTTCGGGAGCTTTGCTCGAAACAGGCCGGCATCGAGAACATTTCGTTCACTCTCCGGCGCGGCGAGATTCTGGGATTGGCGGGATTGACCGGCGCAGGCCGCACCGGGCTCGCCACAACGATCTTCGGTCTGGCGCGCGCCGATTCGGGCGAAATTCGCGTGGAGGGCGCGCCCCGGCGCATGCGCTCGCCGCGCGCGGCGATCGAAGGCGGCATCGCGTACCTTCCCGAAGACCGGCAGCGGCACGGAATCGTTTCCCAAATGCCGATTGCGGCGAACGCGACGCTGGCGTCGCTCGAACGCGTTTCGCGCGGCGGCTGGATCGTGCGCGGCCGCGAACGGGAGCTCGCGCGCCGTTATATCGCGGAGCTGGGCATCCGAACTCCCTCGCCTGAGGCGACGGCCGAATCGCTTTCCGGCGGCAATCAGCAGAAGCTCGCGCTGGCGCGGTGGCTGGCGACGGGCGCGCGAGTTCTGATCCTCGACGAGCCCACGCAGGGCGTGGACGTAGGCGCGAAAGCGGAACTTCACGCGCTGATCGCCGCGCTCGCCGGCCAGGGTTTCGCGATTGTGCTGATTTCCTCCGAGCTCTCTGAAATTCTCGCGCTGAGCGATCGCGTGGCGGTGATGCGCGCGGGCCGCATCGCCGGCATGCTCACGCGCGAAGGCGCGACGCGGCAAAGCATCCTGGCGCTCGCGCTGGGACATTCGGCGATAATGCAATGATGCCGAAAGGACGCGAAATTTCGGTGGCCGCGGCGATTCTGGCGCTGTTGGCGGTGGTGGCGGTCATCGCGCCGCGCTATTTTTCGCGCGAGAACCTCATCGATGTGTTGCTCGCGAACGCGCCGGTGTTGATCGTCGCGATCGGAATGACGCTGGTGATGATTTCGGGTGAAATCGATATCTCGGTCGGTTCCGTGTTCGCGATCGCCGGGGTGATGGCCGGAATCGCGGCGAAATGGGGCTTTCCCGCGCCTCTTGCCGCGCTCGCCGCGTGCATCGCCGGGGCGTTACTGGGCGCGCTGAACGGGTGGGTGGCCGGCTATCTCCGCATTCCGTCGATCGTGGCGACGCTGGCCGCGATGATCGCGTGGCGCGACGGGCTGCGCTGGGCGACGCAGGGCGCCTGGATCGATCGTCTTCCCGCGCGCTTTCAATGGATGGGCCTGCCGCAGTCTTTCTATCCTGTATTTATGCTGCTGGCCGCCGCGGGCATTGCAGCGGGAGCGGCTTCGCTTCTCAAAAATTTCCCCGCCGGCCGGGCCATTTACGCCACGGGATCGAACCAGGAAGCGGCGCGCCTTGCCGCAATCGATGCGCGCGCCGTCAAGTTTTGGGTGTTCACCTCGCTGGGCGCGCTCACCGGCCTGGCGGCGGCGCTGAATTCGGCGCGATTCAGCCAGATTCCGAGCAATACGGGGCTTGGCCTCGAATTGAAAGTGATCGCCGCGGTGGTGGTGGGTGGAACCGCGGTCACGGGCGGTGCGGGCGGCATTCCGGGAACGGTCCTGGGCGTTGCGCTGCTGGGCGCGATCGGGCCCGCGCTCACTTTCGCGGGCGTCAACGCGTATTGGGAAAACGCGCTTCAGGGCGCGATCATACTCGCGGCGGTGGTGATCGATGCGGCCCGCGCGCGGTTAAAATCCGGAGAGCATCTTGCTCCAGCCAATGCTTAAGAGCGCGGGCGGGGTCCCGC
>JASHWA010000141.1 GCA_030044325.1 Bryobacteraceae bacterium | reverse complement strand
AGCCAGGTGAACCATATGGCGGGTAGAAGCAGGATCGCACCCGCGGCGAGCCGCAGATCGAACCGGCGCTGTTGGCGTGGTGACAGTTCTGTCGGCACGGCAAGGTTACTCATAACGAATATAAACCGCGGCCGGGCCGCGCAAAGTCGATTTCAACATTCTACCCAGGTAAAAAAATCGCCGCACGCCAATTTCCTCGATTCCACCTAAACGCTCATCGCGTATCGATTTTGAAACTTGCATTTTCCCCGCAGGAGTTACCGGAACGCGTCATCGTGCGCGGCTTGACTACTTTATTTCGACCAGTTCGAGCGCTTCCTTGCTGGGCCCTTCGATCATGAAGGCGCGTGTGTCCGCGAACTTGTAGGGCTCTTTCAAAATGGTGACGCCTTCGGCTTTGAGCTTCGCCAGCCAGGCGTCCAGGTTTTGGACGCTGAGCCCGATGTGGTCGGCCTGATGGCCGAGCGTGCTCACCAGCGGGGTGTCGCCCGGACGCACATACCAGTTCATCGCCACGCCGCCGAAACTGACGCCCCCGCCCGGGGCGCGATACATGCCGTCCTTCTCAAGCGACGGCCAGCTCTTTTCGGCCCGCGCGACCTTGCAGTTGGCTTCGGTGGGCGGCGTTGCGTTGCCGCGGCCGGCCCGCACCGGCGCATTGAGGTGCTTCTGATACCAAAGTACGGCGCACAGGGGGTCGTCCTGATACATGTGGACGTGGTTAAAGTATTCCGTGGAAGTATTGCCGGCGAATTCGATCATCTCGCCATCCGGCCCGCCGAGATAACCGAATCCGGCTCCGCCCCTGGGCTTGATGCCCTGCGCTTTCGCTTCGTCGAGCTGTGCCCTGGTTCTGCCGAGAGTGCCTCCAGCACCGGGCCAGGTATCGCTGCTGACGTAGACGTAGTTGTCGCCGTCGCCGGTCCACAGCGGGAGAAGCTTGGTGCCCATCGCCTTGTAGTTGGCGTAATAGGCGCGCTCATCCGGCACGTTCCAACCGTAGTGCCAGATTGCGGTCTGCGGCTGAAGCGCGGGGGGAGAGGAAACCTTATTGAAGAGCAGCCACACGTTCAGTGCTTTGAGCGCCGGCTTGCCGTCGAACATGGCCCGTTGAGTGGTCTTGAAGTTTTTCGTGTAAAAGGCGATGGAGGCTTCCGGATCCACGGAATTGAGATGCAGGTGGTGGAAGCCGGGAGGGGGAAGCGGCGCTTCCTGCGCGCCGGCGAAATGGGCGAGCGCGGTGAAAAGCGAGGCACTCAAAAGGATTCTTGCTTGCCTTGTCATCGTTTCACGCTAACTTCCTTTCATTGGAACTCAATCTTACATGAATCGCCAGAGGAAAAGGGCCGTCGCTCCCGAGCTGATTCCGGATAAGCAACGCTGACCGGAGTACAATGAGGTTCAAATGAGCTACCGACTTCTCGCAACTATGATTGTGCTGGGTGCGATCGCGGCGTGCTTGCCGGGTCAGTCGGCCAGCGCGCGGTCAAAACCAGCAGCCAAGGCGGTGCCGCGCACGCCTGACGGCCATCCCGATTTGCAAGGCGTCTGGACGAACGCGACGATCACTCCGCTCGAACGCCCGCCGGAGTTTTCGGGAAAGCCGACGGTAACCGACGCCGAAGCCAAAGCCTACGAGGCCAAAGACCACGAAGTCAATACGCTCGACAGCGACGTCACCAGCAACTTCAATCGCAGGACGGGAGGGCCGGGAGTCGGCGCCTATAACAATCTCTTCGTCGACCGGGGATCGGAGCTGGCGAGAGTGGACGGGGTGAAGCGCACATCGCTGATCATCGATCCGCCGGATGGAAGGATCCCGCGGGCAGCCGCGGGTGCGCGGAGCGTTCCCGGACCCGGACGGCAGGGAGGCGGCGGGCAAGGCGAACAGTACGCGGGCGTCAGCTATGACAGCGTCAAGAATAGGCCCTTATCCGAGCGCTGCCTGATCGGGTTCGGCTCGACCTCGGGGCCGCCGATGCTGCCGGTGCTCTACAACAACAATTACGAGATCGTGCAGACGCCGGAGACCGTTATGATTCTGGTCGAGATGGTGCACGACGTCCGCGTGATCCGGATGAACGCGCAGCATCTGCCCAAGAGCGTTCATAAATGGCTGGGCGATTCGGTCGGCCACTGGGAAGGCGACACGCTGGTGGTCGAGACCACCAATTTCAATCCGGAAAACCGGTTTCGGGGATCGTCGGAAAATCTGAAGGTGATCGAGCGTTTTAAGCGTGTCGACGCGCGGACCATTCTCTATCGCGCCACCATCGAAGATCCGGCGGCGTATACCAAACCATGGACTCTCGAATATCCGTTCAACGCGACGGCCGGGCCGGTGTATGAATACGCGTGCCATGAAGGCAACTATTCGATGACGGATATCCTCGGCGGCACGCGCAAACAGGAAGCGGCGGCTTCGAAGTAGCTGTGCCGGACCGCAACTGCGCGCTCGCTGTGTTCATCTTGCGCGAGAAGGTGTCTCCCTCAAGGGGACCGATCCACCCGGAGTGACCATCACGATTACTCGCGTCGAGTGGCTCAACGCTCCGCTAACGCCGGTGATCGTGGCGATATAGGTCCCCGCCGGAACACCGGCGGCCGTGACCGTCATCACTGCCGACCCGGCTCCGTCGATCGACGCCGGCTGGAAGCTGAACCGGAGCCCCGCCGGACTGCTTGCGCTCAGAGTCACGGTGCCGCTGAATCCCGAAAAGGCGGTGATGGTGATCTTCAAAGTCGCCCTGCCGGATTGCGAAACGGAAACCAACGCAAACGGGTCCCCAGACATCGAACACGGCGTCATCCGAAATCGTCGTGCTGGCGCCGGCGGCCAACGCTGGACGTCTTCGAGGGCCGATTCAAGTGTGAGACGTCCGTTAGCCGGGTGTTCCCGGTTTTTCCGCGGTCCGAATGTAGCCGGCCCCGGCCGACAGCCCTCGAACCGCACGCGGATTGCTGGCGGGCAAGACATGGCAGGGTTGAGGCCTGGTCATCAATTCTGAGTTGCGACCTTTTTTCTGACCTGGCATCGAAGAGCTTAGGACGTTGGCTTGAGTCGGCCTTAAGGGAACGTGAACGGGGCCTACTTGATGTAAACGTATCGCGTTGAGGTTTTGCCCTTGAACGTTCTACCCGAGCCGGAATATGCAAAGGGATATTCGATGTCAGTCGGATTGGCCGCAGCACGAGATTTCACGTCGGCACGATATGAAGCTCTGATTCGCATCGCGAATTTTATCCGCGCGCGCACGGAACCCGAGGATTTGTTCGAACTTCTGGTGCACGAGCTGGGCAAGGTGGTTCAGTTTGACGCCATCGCACAGTTCGAATCGGCGACCAAGATTCGCTGGCACTTCGGGCCCACGTGCCGAAAGCCGCCGCATCAGCCGGGTGACGTGGAGGGCGAAACGTTGCCCGCTTATGTATACCGGACGCAGGAAACCATCGTACTCGACAACCAGGAGCCCGATCCGCGTTTTCCATCCAAATCGGCCGTTATGCACGAGAGCGGGCTGCACTCGCTGTGCGCTGTCCCGCTTACGACGGCGCACCGCAAACTGGGCAGTCTGATCATCGGCAGCGTTCGTCCGGACGCCTACTCGGCCGAGGAGGTTCGTTTCTTCAGGTTGGTAGCCGACCAGATTGCTCTGGCGACCGATGACGCCATCAACTTCACCACTTCGCAGAGGGCGCAGGAGCGCTTGCAGCTTCTCCTCGATCTCACCAATCGCGTAGCGTCTCATCTCAATCTGCGGGAGGTTCTACGCGAAATCTCGGGACAAATTCGCGAGGTGATGCACTGCGACGGCGTGGGAATCGGCCTTCCCGACCCTGAAAGCGGCAGGCTCCGGATTTACGTTTTGGATTTCCCGAACGCGCCCGCGGACCTTGAAGAAGATTATGAGGCCGCTGACGAAAACCCGGTAGTCGCTGTATTTCGAAGCGGCGAGCCCGTCATCCTTGCAGGAGACGACATTAAGCCAATGCCGATAGCGGCGAAACACAACCTGCGGGGCACCATGCATGTTCCCCTTACCGGCCGTGGCGGAGTGGTGGGAGTGCTTTCGCTCGGCACGTTGCGCGAAAACGTCTTCTCGGCTGACGATCTGCCGTTCCTGACTCAGGTTGCGCGTCAGCTGGCGCTGGCGATCGAAAACGCTCTCGCATACGGCGAAGTTTCCGAGCAGAAAGAGAAACTGACGCTCGAGAAGCTGTACCTCGAAGACGAGTTGCGCAGTGAGGGCGGATTTGACGAGATTATCGGCCGCAGCGAAAGCCTGCGGCGTGTCTTGGATCAGATTGCGACGGTTGCTCCGACGGACTCAACGGTTCTGATTTATGGGGAAACCGGTTCGGGCAAGGAGTTGATCGCGCGCGCGGTTCACCATCTCAGCGCTCGCAAAACCGGGTCCTTCGTGAAACTGAATTGCGCCGCGATTCCCACGGGGCTGCTCGAAAGCGAGATGTTCGGGCACGAGCGCGGGGCGTTCACCGGCGCGATTTCGCAACGGATCGGCCGGTTTGAGCTGGCAAATCGCGGCACCATTTTCCTCGATGAGATCGGCGAAATTCCGCTCGAGTTGCAGCCGAAGCTCCTGCGCGTTCTGCAAGAGCGCGAGTTCGAACGTCTCGGTTCGACGCGCACGCTGCGCTCGGACGCGCGCCTCATCGCGGCGACAAACCGGGACTTGGATGTTTTGGCCGCCGAGGGCAAGTTCCGCTCGGACCTGTATTACCGCCTGAACGTGTTTCCGGTGCGCGTTCCGGCGCTGCGCGAACGGCCGGAGGATATTCCGATTCTGGTGCGCCACTTCGTGCAGCAATTCAGCCGGCGCCTTTCCAAGACCATCGATGCCGTTCCCGCCGAAACCATGAGCGCCCTGGCGCGTTATCCATGGCCCGGCAATATCCGCGAACTCCAGAATGTGATCGAGCGCGCCGTGATTCTTAGCGCGGGCCCGGTTCTCAGCGTTCATACCGACGACCTGCGCGCCGCGCCCGGCCCGTCAGCGGCGCCGTTGAGCGCCCAAAACGGACACGCCGCTCCCGCTGGATCTCGTCAAGACCTGCGTTCCACGCTGGAGGACTCCGAACGGCGCCAGATCCTGGCCGCACTGGAGAAATCGAATTGGGTGGTGGCCGGGCCGGAAGGGGCCGCTTCGCGTCTGGGGTTGAAGCGCTCCACGCTCCAGTCGCGCATGCATAAGCTGGGAATTCGCGTTGCCAGAATCGGCGCGTGACGCTGACGCTCACCAGATGAATGCCTGACGGCCGCGAGCGTGACGTTACCCGGCCTCTTGGCCAAGGCCGGCAAGATTGACCGCCAGCTCGCTCGCGCCGATCGCCTGCGCCTTTTTCAGGAGCGCCGCATCCGCGCTGAGCAGCGTGGCTACGTCGGGCATTGGTATGCCTTCAAAAACGAGCAGCAGCAGTGCGGCCCTGGGAAACACATCGATCGCGAGCAGGGCTTTCTCGATGTCGGCCTTGGTCACGTCGGGATTCGGTAACCAGTTTCGCGGCATTGCCGAACCGTGGAAATGGGCCTGTTCCGTGCGGCTCTTCGAATCGGCAAGCTTATCGTGGATTGTGTTCAGAGCCTTTGCGATCGCCAGTCTTCGCCGCCAGGCCCCCATCCAGTCCGTGAAAAAGGGGTCTTTAGGATCATCGAAGACGGCGCTGTCGGCGGCAATGCCGATACTGACGTCGCAGTTCCCGGTCAATAGGTAAGCGAGCCAATAGAGGTCGGCGGCGTCTTTCTTGATGTCCTCGGTGAGTTTCGCGGCCTCGGCAGTGATCTGCTGTTTCATCTCTCCTCAATCCAGAGCACTTCTGCTTCCTTTCAGCCGGCTTGGAAATGCTACGTTTCTCCCCTTTCTGGCAGCAGATCGTCGGCACCTGCCGAAGTTCCGGCCTTATGCCCGCAGCCCGGCACCGACTCCCGCCTCACGTCTCGCGAAGCCCTTCAAAATCAGTCAGCCGGCTTCGGCATTGAGCCTGCCTTCTTGTGCAAGCAGAAAATGCGTTGCGATATGTTTCGAGTCAGCTATTCCGATGCCGCCGACGGTCAGCGCTGGAGCCTTCATGGACGCCTCGCGGGGCCCTGGGTTGAGGAGATGCGTTCGTGCTGGAAGTACGCGCGCGCACGGGCGCCTCTGGCTCGCGCCATCGTCGACCTGAAGCAGGTAACCTTCATCGATCCATCCGGCGAAAGGCTTCTTGCGGAGATGCGAAGCAACGGTGCCGAGTTAATCGTGGCTGGAGTGGAGCATCAACACCTGCTCGAAACGCTCGACAGCCGCTCCAGCCCGTCGGCAAACGGAATACCGAAGAAAGAAGGAATCAGATGAACAACAAACGCGGAATTCGTATTGGCGCGGCGGTCGCCATGTTCGCCGTCGCGGCGCTCGTATTTATCGTGGCAAGCCGGGGCAAGAGCACGGCCGCGGCGGCGCCGCCCCCGCCGCCCGAGGTCCAGGTTGCCACGGCTGAGCAACGCGATGTGCCGGTCCAGCGCGAATGGCTGGGAACTCTCACCGGCCTGGTCAACGCGGCGATCAACGCCGAGGTGACCGGATATCTTTTGCGGCAGGATTATATCGAAGGCTCCTTTGTACGCAAGGGCCAGTTGCTCTTCGAGATCGATCCGCGGCCATTTCAGGCTGCTGTCGATCAGGCCGCCGGACAGCTCGCTCAGTCCAAGGCTCAGCTTTCGCAGGCTCAAGCAGGTCTCGTTCAGGCGCAGGCGCAGCTTTTGAGCGCTCAAGCCAATCAGCGCAAATCGCAGCTGGACGAGGAAAAATACGCGCCGCTTTTCAAGCAACAGGCCGTCACCAGGCAGGATCTCGATAACGCGGTCGAGACCAATCAATCCAACAAGGCGCAGGTGGCCGC
>JASHWA010000140.1 GCA_030044325.1 Bryobacteraceae bacterium | reverse complement strand
CCGGTGACGGTGACGTTCGGAGGGGTGACGACGGCGGCGGCATTCGCGGGATTGACGCCGGGCGAAGCGGGGCTATATCAGATCAACGTGACGATCCCGCCGGGCGTTCCGACGGGCAGCCAGGTCACTGTGACGATCTCGGCGGGCGCGGCGAGCAGCTCGAGCTCGATTTACATGGCGATCCATTAGGAAACTGCTCGAAAGCCCCCTCCCCTTCAAAACCGTTGATGCGCCGCGAATGGTAAAGCCCTGGCCGTCAGAGTCTATGTGGAACCTCGCGCGCCGGCCCGCTCGCTGAGGCGAGGCGGCTGTAATGCATGAGATCACGAGACGCGCTGAAGGGCCGCCAGCAAAACCTCTCAGAGACACCGCGCGGTCAAGGGAGATCCGGCGCGTCTTTCTTAAGATGCGCCGTCATTTCCGCGAGAGTTTCCTCGCTTTCCCGGACAGCGTCGCCGTACTTGCCGGGATCGGACGGAGGCAAACCAAGGCGCTCCCGTTCGGCGCGGATCTCCTGAAGACGTTTATCGATCAGCGGCAGCACGAACTCCACGCTCGCGGGACGTCCACCCTCGGCCAGTTCACCGCGGAACAGAAGCAATTCGTACTCCTCCGCGCTTAAATCGGTGTAGTTCCCGTATTGATTGAACGCCGCGTTGGCCATGGCGTAGAGGCTATCAGATTTTTCGATGCGCCGGGCCAGGATCAGACTGCATTGCCCCTTTCCTCGGAAAATCACGCTCGTCACGGCAGGAAGGAATTCACATGGAAATTACCGATCAAGGGCGGCGCCGTTGGCGAGGCTGGTTATTCCGCTGGCTCAGCGCCGCGTATCTTCTGACGATCTTCGGGCTGCCGAGCGCGGGCGCGTTTCTGCTGGCCCGCAACTTCACAGGCGCGATTTTCGCGGTTCCGGGCTGGGCCGTCGGATTCGTGCTGGTTGCGGGCGTCCTCAGCGTGCCGCATCAGTTCGCGGTCAGGCCCGGAAAATTTCGTTGCGATGTCCGCACCCGCATGTACTTCCATCGGCGCATGTACGGCCTGTGCTGGACCGCGGTGTATTACAACAAGCCGGTCTATTTCCTGTGCCTGTCGATACCGCTTTTGAAGCGAATCGTTTTCCGTTTGTTCGGCTACCGCGGCTCCATGAACTTCACCATCTATCCCGATACCTGGATCCGCGACCTGCCCGTGCTGCGCTTCGGCGAGGGCGCCTACATCTCCAATCGCGCCACGCTTGGCACCAACATCATCCTCAAGAACGGATTCATTCTGGTGGGGCCCATCACGCTCGGCGAAAAAGCCCTGGTCGGTCATTTGGCGATGATCGGTCCCGGCGTCGAGGTCGAAAACAACGCCGAAATCGGAGTCGGGAGCGTGGTCGGAATCAACGCCACGGTCGAAGAATCGGCGTTTATCGGACCGCGCTCGAATATCGGCCACGGCGCGCGAATCGGCAGGCGGGCTTCGATCGGCCACAGCTCCGTGATCGACTCGGGAGCTCAGGTCGGCGACGGTGTGACGCTTGCGGCGTGCACCAATCTCAGACGCACGGCGGTGGCCAAATGCGTTTAGCCTTTCGCAACATCGTCCACGACCGCTTGCGCTTCGCGCTCACCATCTCGGGCATCGCGTTTTCGGCGTTCCTGATGATGTTCCAAGGAAGCCTGCTCGCGGGATTTGAGCGGGCCGCGTCGCGGGTGATCGATTCGATCGACGCCGACCTATGGGTCATGCCGCGCGGCGTGCAGGCGTTCGATTTCGCGCCGCCGATGCGCTCGGATTACTCGGGCATCGTGCGCGGCGTTCCCGGCGTGCGCACCGTGGAGAAGATCGCTACCGGTTTCGCTTTCTGGCAGCGCCCGGACGGCACCCGCAAGACAGTGGTCGTGATTGGCAGCGAGTCCGCACTTCCCACAATCCTCCTGCCCGAAAGCGCGCTGATCGATGTGAGCGATTTCGGCGCGTTGGGCATCCGCGAGCTGCCCGCCGACATCGAAATCAACTCTCATCGGCGCCGCATCGGACAATCCGTTCAGGGCTTCGGATCGTTTCTCGGCAGCCCTTACGTTTTCGGCACGCTGCGGGACGCGCGCACCTGCCTCGATCTTAAAGAAGATGGCGCGATGTTCCTGTTGATCCGGGCCGACGGCCGCAAACTCGCCGCGGTTCAAGCCGCGCTGCAGGATCGTGTTCCGGAACTCGATGTCCTCAGCAAAGCGCAGTTCGCCGCGCGAGCCCGCGCCTATTGGACCACGCAAACGGGAGCCGGAGGCGCGCTGCTGACCGCCGCGGTGCTCGGCTTCCTGGTCGGCGTACTCATCGTTTCGCAAACCGTCTATGCAACCACGCTTGAAAACATCGAAGAATTCGCGACGCTGAAAGCGCTGGGCGCCACACGCCTGTACATCGTCGGCATCGTGGCGATGCAAGCCCTGGTGAGCGCAGTTCTGGGCTGCGCGGCAGGAATGCTGCTCAGCATCCCCGTCATCAACCTGGCGCGCCGGGCGATCTCGTGGATTTACACGCCGTGGCAGCTAGCCGCCGTGCTCGCTGCAGCGACCCTGATTCTCGCGATCCTTGCATCCATCGCGGCCGTACGCGCCGCGCTGACGGTCGAGCCGGGGAGGGTTTTCCATGCCTGACACTTTCCTGGCCGCGCACGATGTGTCCGTGGTTTATGGCGCCGGCGCCGCCGCCGCCACTGCCCTGGACAACGTCTCCGCCCGGTTCCAACCCGGAGAAGTCGCCTTACTGATGGGTGCATCGGGAAGCGGCAAGACCACGCTCCTCTCGATTCTCGGATGTCTTCGCACGCCCGATCGGGGCCACGTCACTCTGCTGGGGCGAAACCTCACCGGCGCTCGCGATTATGAGCTGACCGCGCTGCGCCGCGCCCACGTCGGATTCGTCTTCCAGTTCTTCCGTCTGTTTCGATCGTTAAACGCGCTCGAAAACGTGGCGATGGGCCTCGAGCTCGCCGGAAATTCGCGCAACCAAAAATGCGCCGCCGCCGAAGCTTTGGATGCCGTGGGACTCTCTTCCAAGCGCAACCTTCTTCCCTCCGAGATGAGCGGGGGCGAGCGCCAGAGAGTGGCCATCGCGCGCGCGCTGGTAAAGAATCCCGAGATTCTGCTGGCCGACGAGCCGACCGCCGCGCTTGACAGCGCCTCCGGCCATCGGGTCGCCGATCTGCTCCGCTGTGCGGTGAAGGCGCGAGGTATGGTCGCCGTCGTCGCCACGCATGATCCGAGATTAACGTCCATCGCGGATCGC
>JASHWA010000139.1 GCA_030044325.1 Bryobacteraceae bacterium | reverse complement strand
GGATTGGATGGGTTACACTCCGGATCATTTCATCGACCTGGCCGAGCATTTCTTCACGCGCACGCGGTGGGACCGCGAACTGAAGCTGATTCGCGGCATCAATGTGCAGTGAAACATGATTACGGGCTGATTCTGGCGGGGGGACGGGGGACGCGCTTCTGGCCGCGCAGCCGCCGCGCACGCGCCAAGCAGGTTCTGAAATTTTTCGGCGACCGGACGCTGATCCAGCAGACGGTCGACCGGCTGAAGCCGGTGCTTCCGCCGGATCGAATCTGGATACTGACCAACCATCATCTGCGCGAGGAGATCTTGCGGCAGTTGCCGGAAGTGCCGAAGCGGCAGATTCTGGCGGAGCCGGCGCAGCGCAATACGGCGCCGGCCATCGGGCTGGCGGCGCAGATTCTGCATTCGATCGATCGGGATGCGGTGATGGGCGTGTTTCCATCGGACCAGGTGATCGGGAAACCGCGCGATTACCTGCGGCTGGTGCGGCCTGCGTTCAAAGCCGCCGCGCAAGGCAAAATCGTGGTGCTGGGAATCCGGCCGCGCTGGCCGGAAACCGGGTACGGGTATATCGAATTCGCGCAAGGCGTGAAGCCGGGCGCGGCGGCGGTCGAGGTTTTGCGCTTTCGCGAGAAACCGGACGCCGCGACGGCGCGGCGGTTCGTCGAGAGCGGGAATTTTTATTGGAACGCGGGGATGTTTTTTTGGAGAACCGGCGTTTTTCTCGATGCGCTGCGCAGGTTTTTGCCGAAAACGGCGACGCTGCTCGCGAGCGTTGCGCCGTTCGGGAGCCGGAAGTTTCGGTCATCGCTTGATGCGGCGTTTCCCAAATGCGACAACATTTCGGTGGATTACGCGGTGCTCGAACGGGCGGCGAACGTGGCGGGAATTCCAGCGGGCGATATCGGATGGAACGACGTGGGAAGCTGGAACGCGGTGCATGAGCTGCACAAGCGCGACGCTCACGGCAACGCGATCCGGGCGGAAGCGATCATCGAGGCGAGTTCGGGAAATTACGTCGAGGCGGAGAAGAAACTGATCGCTCTGCTGGGCGTGAAGGACCTGATCGTGGTGGACACTCCTGATGCGCTGCTGGTCGCGGACCGGAGCCGGGCGCAGCAGGTGGGGGAAATTGTCAAGCGGCTGGAGAAGTCGGGACGCGGGGATTTGCTGTAGCCGAAGTAGGGCGCATGCTGCCCTTCCTGACGAGGCTGTGGTGGGAACCGGCCAAACCCGCGCCATGGCTGGCGCGGCTCACGGGGAAGCCGGGATTTACACCGGGTGCATTTTGCGGGAAGATTGTGGGCGGCTGGTTCGTCTAAACGGTGATATTGGATGGTTCTTGACGGCCATGACCCGCAGGTGATCGCGGCGTGCCGGCGCGGCGACCGGGACGCGTTTCGGGCGTTGTTTGAGGCCTGGGGGGACCGCGTGTATTCGATCGCGCTGCGCTACACGGGCGAGCGCGCGCAGGCGCTCGACATTGCGCAGGATGTTTTTGTAAGACTGCTCGGCTCGATCGGCGAGTTTCGAGGCGAAGCGGAGTTCGAAACGTGGCTGTACCGGATGGTGGTGAACCGGTGTCTCGACCAGCGGCGCAGAGCGCGGCGGTTTATCGCGCTGGTGGGCGATTTTTTTACGCGGCCGGGCGAGGCGAGCGCGCTTGACGGACTGTTGCGCTCGGAGATGCAGGAACGGGTGCAGGGGGTGGTGGCGACGCTCGCGCCGGAGCAGCGGATTACGGTGGTGCTGCGCTACACCGAAGGGCTGAGCTATGACGAGATTGCGCGGATTACGGGCGTTTCGGCGGGGACGGTCGCGTCGCGGCTGAACCGGGCGCATAAGAATCTGGAGAAGCGCTTAAAGAGGTTGTGATGGACATTCTGGAACAGAGTTTGGGGCGAACAGAGGCGCCGGCGGAGCTGTGGGATCGGGTGCTTGGAGGACGGACGACGCGGCGGCGCGGATCGGGCGCATGGATCGTGGCGGTCGCGTGTGCGGCGGCGGCGATGGTGTGGGCGATGTACACGCCGTCGCTCAAATCGAGCGATCCGGCGGTGGTGCGGGAGTGGGTGAAGGCGCGGACCGGGATGGATGTTCCGCTGGCGCGGCCGTCGGAGGTGCGGCTGACGGGCGTTCGGGTGGTGAGATCGGGCAGGATCGAGTTGAGTTATCGCGCGGGAGATCGCGCGGGTGTGGTACTGGTTTCAAGAATCGAAAAGGGACGCGCGCACTGGGGGAGTTTCGCCGTCGATTGCGAGGCTCCGGCTTGCGGGCTGTGTCATTCGTGATGAGCGTGCGGAGGGGCGAAGGATCGCCGCATCCTTCGGATGGCGGTTCCGTATCGGGGTGATGACGCGGCGGCTTTGTCGCTGTGAAAACGGGGCAAGCCGCAGCCTGACGGCTGTCCTGGGCACGTCTTATCGACTGGCATGGCGAGTGCATTAGTTCAGGCAGTGGCAATCCTAAGCGCATTGAAAACATTGGTTGGGGCCGGGCGGGTTGCGTCATTTGGCGCAGGTTCGAGGAAACCCCCGGCGCTATACTGATGGGTAAGGCGCAGCGGAATGGAAGAGGAGCTTTCGATGAACAAGTACATCAAATTCGGACTGCCGATTGCGGCGATTCTAGGCACGCTGGGGTGGCTGGCGGCGGGCGGGATCAGCGACACGAAGACCTATTATAAGAGCATCGCGGAGCTGAACCAGATGGGTCCGCAGGCGCAGGACAAGCGTCTTCGGGTGGGCGGCGACGTGGCGCCGAACTCGATTACTCGGGAAGGGCGCGACGTGAAGTTCGTGCTGATGCAGGACCAGCTTCGGCTACCGGTGGTGTATAGCGGAATCGATCCGCTGCCGGACACGTTCAAGGACGGCGCGCAGGCGCTCGCCGACGGAAAGCTGGGGACGGACGGAGTTTTTCGCGCATCGAAAATTCAGGCCAAGTGCGCATCGAAGTATGAGGCCGCGCCGTCGTCGGCAAAGCCTGTGAATCCGAATTCGTAAGTCAGATTAGAAAATCCCATGGAAAACATCGGCTCACTCGCCATTCTGCTGGCGTTTTGTTTCGCAATTTATTCGATCGCGGCTTCGCTCGCGGGGAAATGGGCCAAGCGGCCGTTCCTGGTGCTCAGCGGCGAGCGCGCGGTGTATTGCGTCTGGGCGCTGCTTTCGACCGCGGCGGGAGTGCTGATCTACTCGCTGATCAGCGGCGACTATCGCATGACGTATGTGTGGGCGCACAGCAATCACGCGATGCCGACGATTTACAAGTTCGCGTCGTGGTGGGGCGGGCAGGAGGGCTCGCTGCTGTTCTGGAGCTGGCTGCTGGCGACGTATTCAGGCGTGGTGGTGTATCGGAGCCGGCGCAGGTTCCGCGACATGATGCCGTACGTGACTTCGGTCCTGATGGCGACGCAGGCGTTTTTCCTCATTCTGGTCGCGTTTGTAGCGAAGCCGTTCAACGTGCTCGAAGAAGGCCGGCTGATCGTGAACGTGGGCGACGGGCAAGGCTTAAATCCGCTGCTGCAATACTGGACGATGGTGATCCATCCGCCGATGCTGTACCTCGGCTACGTGGGATTCACGGTGCCGTTCGCGTTTGCGATCGCGTCGCTGATCACCAAGCAGCCGGGCGAGGAATGGATCAAGACCACGCGGCGCTGGACCCTGGTCACGTGGCTGTTTCAGACGACCGGAATCCTGCTGGGCGCGGGATGGGCGTACGCGGTGCTCGGGTGGGGCGGATATTGGGGATGGGATCCGGTGGAAAACGCGTCGCTTCTGCCGTGGATTACGGCGACGGCGTTTCTGCACTCGGTGATGATGCAGGAAAAGAAGGGCATGATGAAGGTGTGGAACATCGTGCTGGTTTCGACCACGTTTTTCCTGTGCATTTTCGGAACGATGCTGACGCGCAGCGGAGTGGTGAACTCGGTGCACGCGTTCGCGCAGAGCTCGATCGGGACTTATTTTTCGACGTTTCTGGCGATGGGGATCGCGGGAACGGTGTTTCTCATTCTGAGCCGCCTCAATTATCTGAAGAGCGAAGCGCAACTGGAGAGCGTGCTGTCGCGCGAGTCGACTTTTCTGTTTAATAACCTGATTCTGCTGGCGAGCTGCTTCGCGGTGCTGTGGGGCACGCTGTTTCCGGTGATTTCGGAAGCGGTCACGGGCGAAAAAATCACGGTGGACGCGCCGTTTTTCAATCGCGTGGAGATTCCGATTGCGATGTTCCTGCTGCTGCTGACGGGCGTGGGGCCGCTGATCGCGTGGCGCAAGAGCTCGTTTGAGAGCTTGAAGAAGGCGTTCACGTGGCCGCTGGTTTCGGGCGTGGCGGTGGCGGCCGGGCTCGCTGCGCTGGGGGTGCATCATATTTATGCGCTGGTGTCGTTCCTGCTGTGCACGTTCGTGGCGGTGACGGTGTTCATGGAGTTTGTCAAGGGCGCCAACGCGATCCGGCAGAAGAGCGGGACGAATCTCGCGACGGCAATGGTGGAGCTGACGCATCGCAACACGCGGCGCTACGGCGGATACCTAGTGCACATGGGGATCGTGATCATGTTCATCGGGTTCACGGGAAAAGCTTTCGACAAAGACACGACCGTCGAGGTGAATCCGAATTCGGCGCTGAAGATCGGAGCCTACCAGCTTCGGGTCGGCTCGGTCGAAGAGGGGCAGAACGAGGATTACCAGTGGTCGCGGCTGCCGGTGGATGTGACCAAGAACGGCGAGGACCTGGGGACGCTCGAACCGGAGCACCGCGTTTATCTGGCGCAGAAGCAGCCGACTTCGGAGGTCGCGATCCGGCGGAATCTGAATGAAGACGTGTATTTGAATTTCGCGGGGATGTCGGCGGACGGGCAGCGGGCGGTGTTGCAGGCGTACGTGTTTCCGCTGGTGACCTGGATCTGGATCGGATACTGGGTGGTGTTCATGGGGACGCTGATTTGCCTGACGCCGTCGAAATCGCGATTGATCTGGGCGCGGACGCAGGTGGTGGGGGTCGCGGAGAAGCATGCGGATGTTCAGAACTAGCGCCCATGCGTCGGCAGGAGTGCCGACGCGGCACGCAAAAGTGCGCGCGCCACGCTATCGCGCGGCGTTGATGGTCGCGATCGTGGCGGCCGTGTGCCTGGCGAAATCGGCGGGGGATTTGGAATCTCCGGCGGTGAATCGGATTGCCGAGAAGTTGAATTGCCCGTGCGGCTGCATGATGAACATGGCCTGCAAAATGGATCCGTATCCATGCCAGGTGTGCCGCCGCGCCAAGGTGAAGATTTTTGAGATGCAGAACGCGGGCAGGTCCGATCAGCAGATTTTTGACGCGTTCGTCGCGGAGAACGGAAAACAGGTTCTGGTGGTGGAGCCGGGCTTCATGGGCGTGGCGGGGATCTGGGCCGCGGCGCTGATCGGGCTGGGGATGGTGATGCTGGCGATCCGCCGCTACCTGCGCCACAAGACGCCGGCGGCCGTCGAAAACGCCCCGGAAATCGATCCGGAAACGATGGCGCGCATCGAAAAGGATCTGAACAAACTGGATTGATTATGTTTGCCGCCGTCATTGTTGTGATCCTCGCCACGACGCTGTTCGTTCTGTTCATCCGGGCCAAGGACATTCCGGCGCCGGACCCGGTTTCGCCCACACAGCATCTCGAAGAGCGCAAAGCCGCGATCTACGAAAATCTGCGCGATCTGCAGTTCGAATATCGCGTGGGCAAACTGTCCGACGCCGATTACCAGTCGACCAAGCTGTCGCTGCAGAAGGAGCTGGCGGTGGTGCTGGGCGAAATCGACAAACTTACTCCGAAGGCGCCGGCGCCCGCTGCGGTGAAGGTGAAGCGGCCGGAGCCGGTGGCGGCGGGAACGGTTCACGCGGCGGTGAACGGAGATTCGATCGCGTGCCCGCATTGCGGCGCGAAGTTTTCGCACGCGATGAAGTTCTGCGGCGAATGCGGAAAGGCGCTGGTGTCATGAAAATCTTCTGTTTGGCGGTCGCGACGCTTTCCTGCGCGCTCGCGGGGGTTGACGGCGTGGTGATGAACGGAACGACGGGGCAGCCGCAGGCGAACGTGATCATCATGCTGGTGCAGCCGAGCGAGAAGGGCATGCAGACGCTGGCGACGGTCAAATCGGATGCGCAGGGGGTTTTCAAAATCGACGCTCGCATTCCGCCGGGACCGGCGATGCTGCAGGCGATCTACTCGAGCGTTCTGTACACCAAAGTGATCCCGCCGGGGACTCCGATGAGCGGCGTGGGGTTGCAGGTTTTCAACACGACGACCAATCGCGAGTCGGGGAAAGTGGCGCAGGACATGATCCTGCTGGAGCCGGGCACGGGCGGGATCGCGGTGACGGAAACGATTCTGTGCAACAACCAGACGAATCAGACTTACAACGATCCCAAGCGCGGCGCGGTGGAGTTTTACGTTCCCGAGGCGGCTTCGCGGGGCGGCAGCGTAGAGGTAACGGTGAGCACTCCAGCGGGGGTGCCGGTGCAGCGGGCGGCGGACAAGACGAAAACGAAGGGTGTTTATAAAGTCGATTTCCCGTTGAAGCCGGGAGAGACGCGCTTCGACGTCAGTTACTCGCTCCCACCGGGCGACACGTTTCGCGGCGAGCGCGTGGATACGGCGACGCCGCTGCGGCTGGTGACGCCGGCTTCGGTCGAGCTTTCCGGCGACGGGCTCGACATGCTGGGACAGGAGCCGCAAACTCAGGCGCGCATTTACGACGTGAAGACGGCGAGCTACGCGGCGAAGATTCAAGGCACGGGGTCGCTTCGGGCACCGGATCCATCGGCGCAGGGCGAGGAAGACGACGGGCATCCGCAGGTGGCATCGGACGCGGCGCGGATCTACACGCAGAAGACGCTGGGAGTGAGTGAATTCTATTGGGTTCTGGGTCTGACGTTCGCGATTCTGGGTTTGGG
>JASHWA010000138.1 GCA_030044325.1 Bryobacteraceae bacterium | reverse complement strand
GGACGGGTAGTTTGCTGGTTCTACCCCCGCGCTTGCGCACGGCGTTTGCTGGTTTTTACCCGCGTAATTGCTCGCGCGGGTCGTTAATTTTGTCTTACCCGCGCCATTGCTGGCGCGGCTCGCTGAAAATTTATTGGATCCGGATCCTTTAGCCGAATTTAATATCGGTCGTCGACGCGACCGGCCGCTTGATTTGCGCCGCAACGGCTTGGCACCGGTCGTGTACCGGCTGACATCCAACGCACGCAGGCCCGCTCGGCGGCATACTAGTAAGCCCCTATCTGGCCGATCCCGTCCTCCGTTGGAAGAGCACGTGGACTCCTTGATTATTTGGTAGCAGGGAGTGGGGAGTCGGCAGTACGGAGCAAATACGGATGTGGTTGAAAATCGGGGAAATACAGTTTTATTTTTGCGAGCTACTCGATTCCGGAGAGGGAAATCAGCAGGCTGGCCCGGGAGATCGCGATTTTGCCGTGCTCCACTTGAGGCAGGCTGCGCGCAGCGTCGCGCATTTCAAGAGCGCTCGAAGCCCTGAGCCGGTCAAACTCCGCTCCGTCGAGCGCCACCCGACCCTCATAAGCCGCTATTCTCTCCGCGTTCAGCTTGAGCGGGATCGAAAGGCCGCGTTCGGAGGCCATGCGCGCCAGTTCCAGATCGAACCAGCGGAAATCGTTTGAAACGTTGCGCGGGGCGTCGGAATCGACGGAATAGGCGGAAACCGGACGCGCTGCCGCTTCTTTCCGACCCGCCTCGCGTGTCCCGCCGACCCATAGGATTGCCGCGCCGATCATTGAAACGACGACAAATGCCAGACCGCGATCTCCGGGGACGCTTCTCCGCGAGGGTGTCATGTTGAAGCAGGAGCTCAACGGTTAGATTGCGGCCCGATGCGAAAGTTTCGGGGTCCCGCGCGCGGGTGCGGCGTGAAACGTGAACGCCCGTCCCGGCCAGCGACTTGCTCAGGTTCTTCAGTTTGAAACAGTAGCCACACGCCCGCAGGATTTAAGGTAGAACGCGGAATGGCGGTGTGGCGGTGCGTATGATAAATTTGAACTTTGCTTGTAACGCTTTGATGCCTCACTCGCGATTGAATATTTTACTGATCGAAGATGCGGAGCCGGACGTTTTTCTCGTTCGCGAGGCTCTGAAAAGCGCCGGCCTCGATTTCGAGCTGAACGTACTCGACGACGGCGAAAAGGCGGTCGATTATATCGACACTCTGGACCGCAATGCGAACAAGGAATGCCCGGAGCTGGTGCTGCTCGATCTGAACCTTCCCAAGCGCACGGGCGACCAGATCCTGGAGCATATGCGCCACAGCGACCGCTGCAAGGACGTTCCGGTGGTGATCGTAACGTCTTCGGACTCGCCGCGCGACAAGGCGGAAGCTTCGCGTCTGGGCGCGACGCAATATTTCCGCAAGCCGTCGCGCCTGGATGAGTTCATGCGCCTGGGTTCGGTGGTGCGTACACTGGTGCAACACCCGGCCGACGGCGACGACAAAGAGTGACCGACGGGAAGGCGCGGACGGTCTCCGCGCTCGCGCTGGCGTCGATCGCGCTCACGATCACCTTAAACGGCAAGCCGGATTTCACCAGCGCGTCGCGCCCGCCGCGAGGGATGCGCGACCCGGCGCTGGCGATTCAGCTCGCGCGAAACGTCAGGGAAGTCGATGCGATTCTGAGCGAAGCACCGAGCCCCGACCGCGAAGCGATGCGCATCAAGCAATACGTCGATTTCGCCTTTATCGCGTGCTACGCGGGGCTGTTCATCGCGCTCGGACGGTTGTTCGGATCGAGGCTCGCTTTGGCCGGCGCGGCGTTTGGAATCGCGGCGGCGATGGCGGACGTGATCGAAGACATCGGCATTCTGCGAATCCTGGACGTTTCGCTCGCGCGCACGACGCAGCCGATGATCGACGCGATTCGCGGTGCGAGCTACGTCAAATGGACGCTCGCATGGATCGCGCTGGCGATTTTCGGAGCGTTGTTCTGGCATGGTCCGGACCGGCTGCGAAAAGCGATCGGGGCGGCCTTCGGCGCGGCGGCGGCGATCGGAGTTGCGGGTTTATTCGAGAATGCGCTGTTGTTTTGGGCGGAATTGCCGATGGGGATCGGTCTGGCGCTGGCGGTGTTTCTGTTTGTTACGGGCGATGGCCAGCTCAGCGCCAACGCGCGGTAATGGGGCGCAGCAGTAATCAAGCGCGTGGCCGGGGTTACAGAGTTTTTCGAAAGTGCTCCAGGAGGTCGCTGAAAATTACAGGTGCCCCCGCCCTTACGAGGGTGTGCCAAAAAGGGGTAAGAGCCCGCGCCGTTGCTGGCGCGGCTCGCATGCCGGCGAGTTATGCGGGTGACAGCTCGGTTTCCACTTTCACACAGAGCGGGTGTCGCCACTCGCCGTCATCGTGGGCGCCGCATGAGCGCGAGATAGATCGCGCCGGCCACGAAGAAGCCGACGAACCAGGCGTAATCGTAGAGCCACTTGAGCGGCGGCACAGCCAGGCCGCACAAGGCCACCGCGATTCCCGCGGCGAGGGCGAAGATCGCCTTCCCGTTCACCCCGCGCGAATATTCGTAAACGCCGCGGGTTTCATACAGCGACGCAGTATCGAGCTTGCATCTTCTCAACACGAAATAATCCGCGATCATGATTCCGGCGATGGGGCCGAGCAGCCCGGAATATCCGACCAGCCAACCGAAAATGTACGCGCTGAAATCGCCCAGCAGCTTCCACGGCATCAGCAGGACGCCGATGACGCCGGTGATCAAGCCGCCGGTGCGGAAGGAAATGCGACGGGGATTGAGATTCGAAAAATCGTTCGAGGGCGAGACTACGTTGGCCGCGACGTTGGTGTTGAGCGTCGCGACCATCAGCGCGACCAGCGCGATCGAGGCGACGACCGGCCGGTTGAATTTTCCGAGTAACACCACCGGGTCCCAGATCGCTTCGCCGAAGATCACCGCGGAGGCCGAAGTGACGGCCACGCCGATAAAGGAATAGAGCGTCATCGCCGCGGGTAATCCGAGCGCCTGCCCCAGCGCCTGATCGCGCTGCGAGCGCGCGTAGCGCGTGAAATCGGGAATATTGAGGGCGACCGTCGCCCAGAATCCGACCATGCCGGTGAGGGAGGGGATGAAGAAACGCAGGAATTCGGCGGTGGACTTGAATTTGCTCGGCGCGCTGAGCACGGGACCGATGCCGCCGGCGAGCGTGGTGATCCACCACAGCAAAAGCAGACCGATGGCGAGCATGAACGGCGCGGCGATGCCTTCGAGAAACTTGATGGTCTCGATCCCGCGCCAGATGACGAACATATTCAACGCCCAGAACGCGAAAAAACAGAACCAGACTCCCTGCGGGCCCACGGAGGGCCACAGGATTTTGAGCATCGCGAAAATCGCCTGCCCGCCGATCCAGGTCTGAATTCCGAACCATCCGCAAGCGACCAGCGCTCGCAACACGGCAGGGACGTTTGCGCCACGCGTTCCAAACGAAGCACGCACGAACACTGGGAACGGAATCCCGTATTTCGCGCCGGCGTGCGCGTTGAGCAGCATGGGAACCAGCACGATCAGGTTCCCCAGCAGAATGGTCCCGATCGCCTGGGGCCAGCTCATTCCGCCGGCGATCAATCCCGAGGCAAGCATGTAGGTGGGGATGCAAACGCTCATGGCGACCCACAGCGAGGCATAGTTGTAGAGCGTCCAGGTGCGCCGCTCGGGCGGGATGGGGGCGAGGTCTTCGTTGTAGAGAGTCGAATCGCGCGTTATTTCCACGCGCCTCCGCGGGCGGCGCGCTTTAAGAATGCGCCGCGGCCGGTGCGGCCCAGGAAAACGTTGTGGTCCACGATTTTTTCGCCGCGCGAAAAGACCGTTCGTGCGTTGCCCTTCACTTTGAAGCCTTCGAACATCGAATAATCGACGCGCATATGATGCGTTTTCGCACTGATTTCATGTTCGCTTTCCGGGTCCCAGATGACGATATCGGCGTCCGATCCCGGCGCGAGCTCGCCTTTGCGCGGATAGAGGCCGAATAGCCGAGCGGGAGTGGTCGAGACCAGCTCGACAAAGCGATTCAAGCTCAGTTTGCCCTGATTTACGCCGAAATGATGCAACAATTGCAGGCGATTTTCGACGCCGGGTCCGCCGTTGGGGATTTTCGTGAAATCGTCTTTGCCGAGCACTTTCTGATCTTCGAAACAGAACGGGCAGTGGTCGGTGGAAACCACCTGGAGATGATCGTGTCTCAGGCCGTCCCACAATTTGGGCGGATGATGTTTTTCGCGCAGCGGCGGCGTGAAGACGTACTTGGCGCCTTCAAATCCGGGCCGCGCGAGATCGTCGACCGATAGCAGAAGATATTGCGGGCAGGTCTCGGCGAAGATCGGGACGCCGCGATCGCGCGCCGCGCGCACTTCGTTCAGCGCGTCTTCCGACGACAGGTGCACGATGTAGACCGGCGCGCCGGAGATCTCCGACATGGCCACGGCGCGATGCACGGCTTCCGCTTCGGCCGTCGCGGGACGCGTGAGCGCGTGATAGATGGGCGCGGTCTTGCCTTCGGCGACGGCGCGCTTCACGATGACATCGATGATCCCGCCGTTTTCCGCGTGCAGACAGATCAGCGCGCCATTTTTCGCGGTGCGGCTGAGAGCTTGAAAAATGGTCGCGTCATCCACCATCAGCACGCCGGGATACGCCATGAATAGTTTGAAACTGGCGACGCCCTCGCGCACCATCTCGTCCATGTCTTCGAGGCCGGCTTCGCCCAGATCCGTGACGATCATGTGCAGCCCGTAATCGATGGAGGCGCGGCCCTCGGCTTTCCTCCACCAGGTGTCGAGCGCGTCGCGCATGCGCGTGCCTTTGGGCTGGATGGCGAAGTCGATCAGCGTAGTGGTGCCGCCGAATGCGGCGGCTTTGGTGCCGGTTTCGAAATCGTCGCTCGAAGTGGTGCCGCCGAAGGGCATGTCGAGATGCGTGTGCACGTCGATTCCGCCGGGCATCACCAGCATTCCCGACGCGTCGATGGTTTCGGCGTCCATGGAAATCGAAGGCGCGATCGTTTCGATGCGCTCCCCGTCGATCAGGATGTCTGCGCGGCGCGTTTCGGTTGCGGTGACGACGGTTCCGTTCTTGATCAGCGTTTTTGGCATCTTTGTTCCCAGGACTCCGCGGCCGAACCTTCATCAGTGCGCGCCATCGTGATGCAATTTTCGACCGGACAAACCAGCCAGCACAGATTGCAGCCGACGCATTCGGCTTCATCGACGCGCGGGACCCGCTTCCGCGGGACCTGGCTGGCGCCGTCCAGTTTGGGAATGGGTGTGACGGTGATGGCGGGGCGCGCCGGGGGATCCATGTGAATGCACTGGTGCGCGCCGTCCCAACAGGCGATGTAGCACAGCTCGCAGCCGATGCATTTTTCCGCGTCAATGCGCGCGACGATTTTGTAATTCAGGTTCAGGCGCTTCCAGTCTTGAACGCGAGGCAGACTCTTGCCGCGAAAATCTTCGATGGATGAAAAACCTTTTTCGTCCATCCAGTTTTTCAAGCCGTCGAGCATGTCTTCGACGATGCGAAAGCCCCAGTGCATCGGCGCGGTGCACGCCTGCACCGATTGCGCGCCAAGCAAGAAAAATTCCACCGCATCGCGCCACGTGGCGACGCCGCCGATCGCAGAGATGGGCAGTTGCACTTCGCGATCGCTCGCGATTTGCTGCACCATGTGCAATGCGATGGGTTTCACCGCGGGTCCGCAATATCCGCCGTGAGCTGACGCTCCATCTACGTTGGGGCGCGGGATGAGCGTATCGAGATCGATTCCGGTGATGGAGTTGATCGTGTTGATCGCCGATAATCCGTCGGCGCCGCCTTTTTGCGCCGCGCGGGCGACGGGGCGAATGTCGGTGATGTTGGGCGTCAGCTTCACCAGCACGGGCGTTTGCGCGACTTCTTTCACCCACTGCGTGATCAGCGAACAGTATTCGGGAACCTGGCCCACGGCGCTGCCCATGCCGCGTTCGCTCATTCCGTGCGGGCAGCCGAAGTTGAGCTCCAGGCCGTCGGCGCCGGCATCCTCGACGCGCTTCACGATTTCATGCCAGGCTTCGCGCTTGGATTCGACCATCAACGACGCGATGACGGCGTGATTCGGATAACGCTTCTTCACTTCGGAAATTTCGCGCAAATTGGTTTCGAGCGGACGGTCGGTAATCAGCTCGATGTTGTTCAGGCCCATCATACGCTGGCCGTTCCAATCGATGGAGCTGTATCGCGACGAGGTGTTGACGATCGGCTCACCCAGCGTTTTCCAGACCGCGCCGCCCCAACCGGCGTCGAAGGCCCGCATCACCTGATCGCCCGAATTGGCGGGAGGGCCGGATGCGAGCCAGAACGGATTGGGCGAGCGGATCCCCGCGAAATTGGTGCTCAGGTCAGCCATTGTGCAATTCCGATCGCGGCGCGCTTGCCGTCCGCGACCGCGTCCACCACTTCACGTCCG